>NZ_DAMAGB010000020.1:0-4605 GCF_031995485.1 Janthinobacterium sp. | reverse complement strand
GGGTGACGGCTTCTCCTTCGACAATGAATTGCCGCGCCACCAGCAGTTCGTCGCGCCGTTCGAGCTGGCCTCCAGCCTGGTCACCAATCGTGACTATCTCGCCTTTATCGAGGCGGGCGGCTACCGTACCGCCAGCCTGTGGCTGGCCGAAGGCTGGGACTGGGTGCGCAGCCAGAACCTGCAGTGCCCGCTGTACTGGCAGCAGGATGGGTCCGGCCAGTGGCTGGAATTTACCCTGCATGGCCTGCAGCCGCTGGATCTCGACCGTCCCGCCACCCACCTGTCGCTGTTCGAAGCGGACGCCTATGCCCACTGGGCGGGGGCGCGCCTGCCGACGGAAGCGGAGTGGGAGCTGGCGGCGCACGGAGTGCCGATGCAATCGGGCCAGCTGCATCCGGCTGCGGCCGTGTCCGGCGCCGGGCTGCGGCAGATGTTCGGCCACTGCTGGCAATGGACCAGCAGCAGCTATGCGCCGTATCCCGGCTACCGCACGGCGCCGGGCGCGCTGGGCGAATACAACGGCAAGTTCATGCTGAACCAGTATGTGCTGCGCGGCTCTTCCTGCGCCACGCCGGACGGCCATGCACGCGCCAGCTACCGTAATTTCTTTCCGGCCGGGGCACGCTGGCAATTCACCGGCATCCGCCTGGCGCGGCAAGTAGATTAAGCGCGAAGCAGCCGGCGCGGTGAGGCAAATGCTGGGCGCACCGGTGCCTGCCGGGTTTCTTCCAGCTTGAACTGGCTGACCAGCGCTTCCAGTTCGCTGGCCTGGTCGTGCATGGCGGCCGCTGCCGCGGCGGCCTGTTCCACCAGCGCCGCGTTCTGCTGGGTGGTCTGGTCCATCTGCATGATGGCCGCATTGATCTGTTCGATCCCTTCGCTTTGCTCGTGGTTGGCCACGCTGATCTCGCCGACGATCTCGCTCACGCGCCCCACGCTGGCCACCACTTCCTGCATCGTGCTGCCGGCCTGGCTGACCAGCTGCGCGCCCTGGCCGACCTGGCTGACGGAATGGGCGATCAGCTCCTTGATTTCCTTCGCCGCCGCCGACGAGCGGTGCGCCAGGTTGCGTACTTCCGTGGCGACCACCGCAAAGCCGCGTCCCTGTTCGCCGGCGCGCGCCGCTTCCACCGCCGCATTGAGCGCCAGGATATTGGTCTGGAAGGCGATGCCGTCGATCACGGCAATGATGTCGACGATTTTCTTCGACGAGGCATTGATGGCGTCCATGGTACCGACCACCTGCGCCATCGCTTGGCCGCCGCGCTGCGCCACTTCGGCCGCCGAGCGGGCCAGGCTGTCGGCCTGGCGCGCGTTGTCGCTGTTGCTGCGCACCGTGCCCGTCATTTCAATCATCGACGAGGCCGTCTCTTCCAGCGCGCTGGCCTGCGCTTCCGTGCGCGCCGACAGGTCGGCATTGCCGCTGGCAATTTCGCTCGACGCCACCGCAATCGCGCCGGTGCCGCCGCGCACTTGCCCGACCAGTCCGGCCAGGTTGGCGTTCATGTCGCGCAGCGCCTGCAGCAGCTGGCCCGTTTCATCGTTGCTGTCAGAAACGATTTTGCTGCGCAGGTCGCCGGCCGCCACGGCGCGCGCCACCTCCAGTGCATAAGCCAGCGGCGCGGTGATCGAGCGCGTCACATACCAGGCAAACGCGATGCCCAGCAGCAGGGCGGCCGTGCCCAGGCTGGCCATCATGACGTTAGCTGTGGAAATATTGTCGTGGATAGACCGGCCGCTTTTCAGCACCAGGCCGCGCTGCACGTCGCTGAGCGTGTTGACGGTGGTCTGCAGGCGGGCCAGGGCGGGCAGGGTATCCTGGCGCACATGCTCGGCGGCCTGCTCGCGCTGCGCGGCGGCCAGCAGTTTGTCGGCCTGGCTGAACGAGGCCACGAATGCCTTGCGCTGCTGTTTCAGGGTTGCCAGCAGCTCCTTGCCTTCGGGCAGGACCACCAGGCGGTCGAGCACTTCCAGCGACTTGCTGATGGTGGCCTTGTTGGCGTCAATTTCAGCGTGGATGGCGCTCGAGCGGACCGCGTCGTCGTGGATGAACAATTCGAGCACCAGCGCCGCGTTCGAGCGCGTGGTGCTGCGGATGGTGGCGATGGCGTCGGCCTTGGCCCAGTCGCTCTGGATAATCGATTCGCTCAGGCCGCCGATCTTGTCGAGCCGCAAGAGGCCGGTGGCGATCAGCACTACCATCAGCAGCAGCACCACGCCAAACCCTGCGCCCAGCCTTACGCCTATCTTCATGTCCGTCAATTTCATGATGCTTCCCCAGGTAGCTAACAGTTGCGTGCAGTCTCCGATGGTCTTCTTCTCATTTGATTATACGGTTTGTGATACCTGGATTGCATCAATGATTAACCAGTAGAAACGAAAAAACGGAACGCCGATCAAGGCGTTCCGTTCTTTTTTATGGACTGACGCCCTGTAGGACTGGGACTACACAGCAGTTGCGGGCGCAGCGGCGACTGTTGTTTTTTCGCCTTCCACTTGCTTGAGGCGGCGGTTCACGGCCGACAGCACGGCCTTGAACGAGGCGGTCACGATATTGCTGTCGATGGCGGCGCCGAACAGGGTCGGGCCGTTGTCGAGGCGCAGTTCGACATAGCAGGCAGCCTGGGCATTGGCGCCCGAACCGATCGAATGCTCATGGTAGTCCATCAGCTTGATATCGAGGCCGAGCGCATTGACGAACGCATCGATCGGGCCGTTGCCGCCGCCTTGCAGCGCCAGTGGCGCCTGGCGGTGCGACAGGCTGATGTCGATCTGCACCGACTCGTCGCTGCTGGTGTCTTCCACCATGCGGTGCGAGGCGTAGGCGTACGGCGCGGTCTGCTCCAGGTATTCCTTCTGGAAGATGTCGTGGATATCCTGGGCGGCGATTTCGCGGCCGGTGGCGTCGGCCACGGCTTGCACGGCGCGCGAGAATTCGATCTGCAGGCGGCGCGGCAACACCAGGCCGTATTCCTGTTCCAGCAGGTAAGCCATGCCGCCCTTGCCGGACTGGCTGTTGACGCGGATCACCGCGTCATAGCTGCGGCCAAGATCTGCCGGGTCGATCGGCAGGTACGGCACTTCCCAGATGCTGTCGGGCTGCTGCTTGGCGAAACCCTTCTTGATCGCATCCTGGTGCGAGCCGGAGAAGGCCGTAAATACCAGGTCGCCCGCATACGGGTGGCGCGGGTGCACCGGCAACTGGTTGCACTCTTCCACGCACTTGCGCACGCTGTCGATATCGGAGAAATCGAGGCCCGGATGCACGCCCTGGGTATACAAGTTCATCGCCAGGGTGACCAGGTCGACGTTGCCGGTGCGCTCGCCGTTGCCGAACAAACAGCCTTCGACGCGCTCGGCGCCAGCCATCACGGCCAGCTCGGCCGAGGCGACGGCCGTGCCGCGGTCATTGTGCGGGTGCACGCTGATAATGATGGAATCGCGGCGCGCCAGCTTGCGCGACATCCATTCGATCTGGTCGGCATACACGTTGGGCGTGCTGCATTCCACGGTCGATGGCAGGTTGATGATCATCTTGTTGGCCGGGGTCGGCTTCCAGATGGCGCTGACGGCGTCGCAGATATGCTTGGAGAAATCGAGTTCGGTGGTCGAGAACGATTCCGGCGTGTATTCGAAGCCCCATTCCGTTTCCGGATGCTGCGACACCAGCTGCTTGACCAGCGTGGTGCCGGTGGTGGCGATATTGGTGATTTCTTCGCGCGACATGCCGAACACCACCTTGCGGAACACGGGCGCCACCGAGTTGTACAGGTGGACGATGGCGCGTTTGGCGCCAACGACGGACTCGACGGTGCGGCGGATCAGTTCTTCGCGCGACTGGGTCAGGACGATGATGGTGACGTCGTCCGGAATGCGGTTTTCATCGACCAGCTTGCGCACGAAATCGAAGTCGGTCTGCGAGGCCGAAGGAAAGCCCACTTCGATTTCCTTCAGGCCGACGGCGATCAGCATCTCGAAGAATCGCAGCTTCTTTTCCGCGCTCATCGGCTCGATCAGCGACTGGTTGCCGTCGCGTAAATCGGTGCTCATCCAGATCGGCGGCTTGTCGATGATCTGGTTCGGCCATTGACGGTCGGTCAATTTGACGGGAGGGAAGGCGCGGTACTTGGAAGCTGGATTTTGCAACATCATGATCGGGTACTCCTGAAAGGGGAAAATCGAAATCGGGTGTGGCGCAAGCTTGCCGGGCGGCCACGCAACGCTAGGCCAGGCAAGCGATCGGTAGCGATAGGCGGCCAGCGGCTGCGGCAGAGGCTGCAGGGATTGCGTTGTGTAATGGGGATGGTGCAAACATCATCAAACCTTCCAGGTTTTTTAAAACACGCCGGCGTGTGGCCAGGCGCAGCAAAGCGGCAAACTCAAGCGCGTGCTAGTAGTAGTCGCGGTAGCGACAGCAGGGAAGGGGATGGAAGTTTGAAGGAGGACATGCAGCCAATGTAATGGAGTTTGGGGCGCACTGTCAAGCAGATTTCTGACCTGGCAGCAATTGCCGGCCCAGGGCCGGCCGCACAGCAGCTGGTCCAGCCGGGCGCGGCTCTCCTCGACAATGGCCTGATGGCTGTCGAACACGGCGGCGCCGTGCAA
>NZ_DAMAGB010000019.1:18687-86100 GCF_031995485.1 Janthinobacterium sp. | reverse complement strand
GTTACCCATCACCATTTACCCCTGGACCAGGTCCGCCCGGGCATGATTTTGTCCGACGTGCTGCTCGATGCCCATGGACAGGTGCTGCTGCCGCAAGGCGCGGTGCTGACGGAAAACATGCTGTCGCTGATGCCGCGCCATGGCATCGCCATGCTGCCGATCCGGGCGCCCGAGATGTCGCCGCAGGAACGCGCGGCACAGCAGGACGCCCACCGCGCGCGCCTCGCTTACCTGTTCCGCAAATATGACCCGGCCAACCCGGACGACGCGGCCACCAGCATGCTGCACAGCTATGTCACCAGCTACCGCCTGGGCCAGGGAGAGCCGGCATGAGCACCGGCCATACGCAACTGACGGCGGCCGACATCGTCGCCCACCTGGACGACCTGCCGTCGCTGCCGGTGGTGGTGATGGAACTGCTCGACAGCATCGACCAGGAAGACGTCGATATTTCAGTGCTGGCCAAAAAAGTCTCGTACGACCAGGCGCTGACGGCCAAGACCCTGCGCCTGGCGAACTCGTCCCAATACGGCCTGCAGGTCAAGGCCACCACCATCCAGCAGGCCATCACCTACCTCGGTTTCCAGACCACCCGCAGCCTGATCATGTCGGCGGCGATCACCGGCTGCTTTCCCGAGGGACGCTGCGCCGGCTTCGACGACAAGCAGTTCTGGCGTCACTCGGTGGCAACGGCCGCCTGCGCCAAGGTACTGGCGCGGCAGATCCGCTTCAACCAGGATTACGCGTTTACGGCGGGCCTGCTGCACAATATCGGCCGCCTGGTGCTGGTATCGAGCTTTCCCGATCATTACGCACAGGTGATTGCGTACCGCGCCGAACACGATTGCAGCCTGCTGGAGGCGGAGCAAAGCGTGCTGGGCGTCGATCACGTGCAGGCGGGCGTGGCGTTGGCCGAACGGTGGAATTTTTCCGACACCATGCGCCAGGCGATCGGCAACTACCTGACGCCGGAGGCGCCGGGTGCCGGCTTCCTGGCGGCACTGATCCATGTGGCCAACGCCATTGTCTGCGCGCTGGACCTGGCGCAGGCCGGCGACGACATGGTGCCGCCCGTCTCGCTGGTGGCATGGAATGCGCTGGGCTTGTCCGAGGAAACGTATCTGCAGCTGTTCCGCGAGACGGAGCTGCGCTATGAGGAGATCACGGCGGCCCTGCTGCACTGAGGATGGCAGCAGGCTGAAAAACAAACGGCTCCCGCCGCAAGGCGAAAGCCGTCATCGGTACTGCCTGCTACCATCCTGCCGCCTACCGCCGCACTGTTGCCGCCGGCAATGATGCCGGCGACACAGTCAGCGCCCGGGCGCCACATCAGTGATGCGCGTAATTTTCTTGCGCGTCACCGCGTTCTTCCGCTTTCGGACGGCCCTGGGCGTCGGACAGGCGGTACTTGGTGCGGCGGTCGCCCATCAGGTCGCGCAGGTCGCGGATGCTCATGCCCGTCACTTCGTGCATGCGGATCAGCAGCGAGGCGCCAACCGGCAAGCGGTGGTGGCGGATCTTGCTGATCACCGGTGGCGCCACTTCCAGCAGACGTGACAGGGCTGCATCGTTTTTCAGCTGCATCTTACTCAGCAAAATGTCGAGCAGGTGGTTGGGGTTGTAGCTTTCCTGGGATGCTAATGCATGATGTGCCATGATTTTTCCTCGTCTGGTGAATGTTGAAAATAATGCCGATCTGAACTTAAGGCTGGCTTAGAGTGCGTCAATTAAATCAGCCAGCCTGCCCTTCCCCTCATGCTATTGCCTGCGACCCGCCGCAACCCTGGACCACCGCATCGGCCACCCAAAGGAATTGCATATAAGACAATATACTAGTTCAAACCCCCAGCATCCGTGCGCCGCGCAACCTCCACGATTGTTAAATATCAATCAAGTTGCTGGTTGCCTTTATAACGATGCTATTTCAACACATTAGGATGTAAGCGGTCGCACACAAGGATTTGCAGCAACTTGTTACAAATCAATGGTGACGTAGGGCAATGGTTGCTTTTGCACCTATCGATCCCGGGCCGCCTGGACCGCAAGCACAGCATGGCCCGGCGCGGCGAATTACGTTAAACTACCGCCTGAACCAGCAGCCTGCCTGCCCTGCCTGCCCCGTATCGCGTGGCCCTGCGACCAAGCAGTCCCGGCCCGATCTGCGCAGCACCCACCCCAGTACCCATTACCGCTAAAGCGCCTGACCCCATGCAGAAAAAAGTATTCATTAAAACCTTCGGCTGCCAGATGAACGAGTACGACTCGGACAAGATGGCCGACGTGCTGGGCGCCTCCGATGGCCTGGTGCGCACCGACACGCCGGAAGACGCCGACGTCATCCTGCTCAATACCTGCTCGGTGCGCGAAAAGGCCCAGGAAAAAGTGTTCTCCGACCTGGGCCGCCTGCGTGAACTCAAATTGGCCAATCCGAACCTGCTGATCGGCGTGGGCGGCTGCGTGGCGTCGCAGGAAGGCGACGCCATCGTCAAGCGCGCGCCATATGTCGACATGGTATTCGGCCCGCAGACGCTGCACCGCCTGCCGCAAATGATGGAACTGCGCCGCTCGAGCGGCGCCGCGCAGGTCGATATCAGCTTTCCGGAAATCGAAAAATTCGACCATCTGCCGCCGGCCAAGGTCGATGGCGCCTCGGCCTTCGTGTCGATCATGGAAGGCTGCAGCAAATACTGCAGTTACTGCGTGGTGCCGTACACGCGCGGCGAGGAAGTATCGCGCCGCTTCGAGGACGTGCTGACGGAAGTGGCGGGCCTGGCGGCGCAGGGCGTCAAGGAAATCACCCTGCTGGGCCAGAACGTGAACGCCTACCGCGGTGTGATGGAAGGCGGCGAGATCGCCGACTTCGCGCTGCTGCTCGAATACGTGGCCGACATTCCCGGCATCGAACGCATGCGCTTCGTCACCAGCCATCCGAAGGAATTCACGCAGCGCCTGATCGAAGCCTACGCGAAGATTCCGCAGCTGGTCGACCACCTGTACCTGCCGGCGCAGCACGGCGCCGACAAGATCCTTGGCGCCATGAAGCGCGGCTACACGGGCCTGGAATACAAGTCCATCATCCGCCGCATCCGCGCCGTGCGCCCGAACATGGCGATCTCGTCGGACTTCATCGTCGGATTTCCGGGCGAGACGCAGGCCGATTTCGACGCCATGATGAAACTGATCGCCGATGTCGGTTTCGACAACAGCTACAGCTTCATCTTCAGCAAGCGACCCGGCACGCCGGCCGCCAGCCTGGAGGACGACACGCCGCATGAAGTGAAATTGGCCAGATTGCAGCAGCTGCAGGCGGCGATCGACGCCAACACGCGCAAATACAGCCTGGCGATGGTCGGCAGCGTGCAGACCATCCTGGTCGAAGGCCGCTCGAAGAAGGACACCAATGACAGCGAACTGCAAGGCCGCACCGAGAACAACCGCGTGGTCAATTTCGACGCCGGCCCCGATGGGCTGCACCTGATCGGCCAATTGGTCGACGTGCGCATCACCGAGAGCCATTCCTACACCCTGCGCGGCGAACTTGTCGCCGGCGCGCAAGCATTGAAAAGAGCCAGTTGAAAACCAAAGCCCCGATCCAGCCGCACTATTTTATTCCCGAGCCACTCGACAACACGCGCCTGGCGCACCTGTGCGGGCCGCTCGATGAAAACCTGCGCCAGATTTCCGCCGCGCTCGACGTGACGATCTTCCGCCGCGGCGAAAAATTCATCGTCGGCGGCAGCAACGCCGAGCGCGCCGTGGAAATCCTCGAGCAGTTCTATGCCATCGCCAACAAGGTCGTGCCGCTGGAAGAAGTGCAACTGGCCCTGGTGGAACAGCGCGCCGGCCTGTCGGCCGCATCCGAGCACCATGCGCACCAGGCTGACGCACCGGTGCCGACCTTTGTCGAACCCGACATCGCCAGCCCGGTGCTGAAAACCCGGCGCTCCGACCTGCGCGGCCGCACGCCGCACCAGATCGCCTACCTGCGCAGCATCCTCGAACACGACATCAGTTTCGGCGTCGGTCCGGCCGGCACCGGCAAGACCTACCTGGCGGTGGCCTGCGCGGTCGATGCGCTCGAACGCGACGCCGTCAAGCGCATCATCCTGACCCGTCCCGCCGTCGAAGCGGGCGAGCGCCTGGGCTTTTTGCCGGGCGACCTGGCGCAGAAGGTCGACCCGTATCTGCGTCCGCTGTACGACGCGCTGTACGATCTGCTGGGCTTTGACCGCACGCAGAAGCTGTTCGAAAAACAGGTGATCGAGATCGCGCCGCTGGCCTATATGCGCGGACGCACGCTGAACCACGCCTTCGTGATCCTCGACGAGGCGCAGAACACCACGGTCGAACAGATGAAGATGTTTTTGACCCGTATTGGCTTTGGCAGCAAGGCCGTGGTGACGGGCGACGTCACCCAGGTCGACCTGCAGAAGAGCCAGAAGAGTGGCCTGATCGACGCCGTGCAAGTCTTGCGAGACGTGCGCGGCATCGGCTTCACGCAATTTAACAGCACCGACGTGGTGCGCCATCCGCTGGTGGCGCGCATTGTCGATGCGTATGAAACGGCGCAGGCGGCCGACACCGACGCCGCCATCGTCCCCTTGTTGAAACCCGCAGCCGTTAAAAATGTCCGAAAAAAATAAACTCTCCCTGTCCGTGCAATACCCGGATGCCCGCCTGGCCACCCTGATCACGCGTCCGAAAATCCGGCGCTGGGTCAAGGCGGCCCTGCTGGCGCCGGCCGAACTGACGATCCGCTTTGTCGACGCGGAGGAAGGCCGCACGCTGAACCGCGACTACCGCGAAAAGGACTATGCCACCAATGTGCTGACGTTTGCCTACAACGAAGGCGAAGAGCCGAGCGACGACGAACCGACCCGCGCCGACATCATCCTGTGCACCGACGTGCTGGAAAAGGAAGCGGCCGAACAGAAGAAAAGCGTGGAAGAGCACACGGCCCACCTGATCGTGCACGGCGTGCTGCATGCGCAGGGCTACGACCATCTGGACGACGAGGAAGCGACCGAGATGGAAGACCTGGAAACGGAAATCCTGGCCACGCTGGGCATTTCTGATCCCTACGCGGACCAGAAATAGACCGCAGGTCGGCGCAGGCCGGATCAGGCGGCACGCCGTCATCCGACAACACCCGCCAGCGTGACCGACAACACTCCGCGCCAACGCCACACCCGCCTAGCAGTGCCAGATTACGCTGCGCTAATCTGACCTGCCTGACCATGCCACAATAGCGCCATCATCATTTCGCAACAAAGGACACATATGGGCACCTGGGCACTGGACGCCTTCGGCAACGACTACGCCATGGATTGGGCGCAGGATCTGCAGGAATACAAGACGCTGGAACTGGTCGAGACCACGCTCGACAACGTGATCGACAGCCAGGAGGACGAACTGGAAGCGCCGTTCGCCGCCGAGGCGCTGGCCGCACTCGACGTGATCGCGCGCCTGCTCGGCAAACCGGGCGCACCCGATCCGGCCACGGCAGAAGTGGATGAATGGGTAGCCGCGTGCAAGAAGAAGGTCACGCCGCAGATACTGGAGAAGGCGCGCCTGGCGTTCGACAAGATCGTTGCGCAATCGTCGGAGCTGCGCCAGCTGTGGCAGGACAGCGAGCATTTCGACGACTGGCAGCAGGATGTGGCGGCGTTGCGGCTGCGCGTGCTGGGTGCGCAGTAAAGGCAGCGTAAACAAGGTGTAAAACGTCGTGCAACAGCGCAGTAAGCGTAGCAAATGCACACCAACGTGTCATCAAAAGCGGTGAATTACGGTATCGCCCCGCTTTTGGTGTATCCTATAACCCTTCGCAACAACGGCTCACGCCTCCTATGCCCGAGCATCCTAGTGGCGTCAGAACTGACGTCAAGCCCCACCGGTCACTGTTTGAACGCCTGACCGCACTCATTTCCCCCGAGCCAGAGAACCGTGCAGAATTGCTCGATGTTCTACACGATGCGCATGAACGCAAGCTGATCGACGCCGACGCCCTGTCGATGATCGAAGGCGTGTTCCAGGTGTCGGATCTCTGTGCGCGCGACATCATGATTCCCCGTTCGCAGATGGATGTCATCGACATCAGCAAGCCGATCGAGGAATGGATGCCGGAAGTCCTGTCGACCGCCCACTCGCGTTTTCCCGCGATCGAGGGCGAACGCGACAAGGTCATCGGCATCCTGCTGGCGAAAGACCTGCTGCGCTATTACGCGGAAGAGTCGTTCGACGTACGCGAGATGCTGCGCCCGCCCATCTTCATCCCCGAATCGAAACGCCTGAATGTGCTGCTGCGCGACTTCCGCGCCAATCACAACCACATGGCCATCGTCGTCGATGAATACAGCGGCGTGGCCGGCCTGATCACGATTGAAGACGTGCTGGAACAGATCGTCGGCGATATCGAGGACGAATACGACTTCGACGAGGCCGAGGACAATATCATGTCGCTCAAGGAAGGCCAGTTCGGCCCGCGCTGGCGCGTCAAGGCATTGACCGAGATCGCCCAGTTCAACCAGGAACTCGGCTGCCGCCTGCTCGACGATGACGTCGACACCATCGGCGGCCTGGTCTCCAAGCACCTGGGCCGCATGGCGCACAAGGGCGATATCTTCGACCTGGGCGACCTGCGCTTCGAAGTGCTGCGCGCCGACGCGCGCCAGGTGCATGTGCTGCTGGTCGAGCGCCTGCCCGACGTGCCGGAACTGGAACTCTGACATGCGCGTGCTGTAAATGCGTTTCCGACGCGTTGATCCCAACGCTCCCGCCAGAGCGCCCCGCAGCACGGTGTCGCGCATGCTGATCGCCGTCCTTGCCGGCGCGATGGCGGTGCTGGCTTTCGCTCCCTTCGGCTACTGGCCGCTGCAAATTCTCAGCTTTGCCGTGCTGTTCTACCAGGTGCTGCGCACCACCGATGTGAAAAGCAGCGCGCGCATCGGCTGGGCCTACGGCTTCGGCTGGTGCGGCGCCGGCACCCACTGGCTGTATATCTCGCTGCACCGCTATGGCGACATGGCCGCACCGCTGGCCGTCATCGCCGTGGCGCTGCTGGCGCTGTTGATGGGCATCTACGTGGCGCTGGCCATGGGCGCAGCCGCCTGGCTGCGCAAACGCTGGGTCTTGTCCTTGCCCGCCATGACCTTGCTGGTCCTGCCTTCGATGTGGACTTTGTTCGAATGGACGCGCGGCTGGCTGTTTACGGGCTTTCCCTGGCTGGCCGCCGGCTACGCCCACAATGCCAGCCCGCTGGCCGGCTTTGCGCCCGTGATCGGTTCGTATGGCCTGGGCTGGCTGGCGGCGCTGTCGGCAGGCGCCCTGCTGCTGTTGACCCATCGCACGCGCTGGGCCGCCTTGGGTGGCGTGCTGGCCCTGTACGGCGCCGGCATCGGCCTGCAGCAGATCGACTGGACCCATGCGGTGGGCCGTCCGATCTCGGTGCGCCTGTTGCAGGGCAATGTGCCGCAGCAGGAAAAATTCGATCCCGTCTTCGTGCTCGGTGCGCTGCAGAAGTACCAGCAGGCGATTACCGCCGCGCCGGCCGACCTGATCGCCACGCCGGAAACGGCTGTAACCGTGCTGCCGCACCAGCTGCCCACCGGTTATCTCGACAGCCTGGGCACCTATGCGCAGCAGAGCGGCAGCACGCTGCTGGTCGGCATGCCCGTGCTCGACGAGCAGCAGCGCTTCTACAATGCGGCGATCGGCATCACGCCAGCGTCGGCGCCGGGCGATTACTACCAGTACCGCAAGCACCACCTGGTGCCATTCGGCGAATTCGTGCCGCCCGGCCTGCACTGGTTTGTCGCCATGATGGCTATTCCCCTGGGCGACATGGGCCGTGGCGCGCGCGTGCAGCCGCCCTTGCAGGTGCGCGACCAGCTGGTGCTGCCGAATATCTGCTATGAAGACCTGTTTGGCGAAGAGATCGCCGGCCAGCTGGCCAATGCACACCGCCATGGCAAGCAGTCGGCGTCGGTCCTGCTGAACATCTCGAACCTGGCCTGGTTCGGCGACTCGATCGCCATTGCGCAGCATTTGCAGATTTCGCAGATGCGCAGCCTGGAAACGGGCCGCCCGATGCTGCGCTCGACCAATACCGGCGCCACCGCCGTCATCGACGGCAAGGGCGTGGTGCTCCAGCTGCTGCCGCCGGCACAGCAGGGTACGCTGGCCGCCAGCGTGCAGGGCATGGGCGGCATGACGCCGTATATCCTGTACGGCAACAAGCTGATGCTGGCCCTGACGGCCCTGTCGCTGCTGGGCGCCTGGCTGCTGGGCCGCCGGGGCCGCAAGGTTTGAGCAGGCAGTAATTGACACAAGAGTCACAGCGGCGCCCTGAAAACCGCTAAAATTAGCAAAATCCCGGCCTGGCCGCCCGCTTTCCTGGCAAAGCGCGGCCAGGCTTCAAGCAAACCCTTACAGCGCGCAGCCTTTCGCGCGGCGAATTCATACGATGCTCACATTTCAACAAATTATCCTGACCCTGCAAACCTATTGGGACAAGCAGGGTTGCGCCCTGCTCCAGCCGTACGACATGGAAGTGGGCGCCGGTACGTTCCACACTGGTACTTTCCTGCGCGCGATCGGCCCGGAGCCCTGGCGCGCCGCATATGTGCAGCCGTCGCGCCGGCCGAAAGACGGCCGCTATGGCGAAAACCCGAACCGCATGCAGCACTACTACCAGTACCAGGTGGTATTGAAGCCGGCGCCGGAAAACATCCTCGACCTGTATCTGGGGTCGCTGGCGGCGCTGGGCCTGGACCTGAAACAGAATGACGTGCGCTTTGTCGAAGACGACTGGGAAAGCCCGACCCTGGGCGCCTGGGGCCTGGGCTGGGAAGTCTGGCTGAACGGCATGGAAGTGACGCAGTTCACCTACTTCCAGCAGGTGGGCGGCCTCGATTGCAAGCCCGTACTCGGCGAAATCACCTACGGCATCGAACGCCTGGCGATGTATCTGCAAGGCGTGGAAAACGTGTATGACCTGGTCTGGACCGAGTGGGAAGAAAACGGCACGACCAAAAAACTGACCTACGGCGACGTGTTCCACCAGAACGAAGTGGAGCAGTCGACCTACAACTTCGAGCACGCCAACACCGACCTGCTGTTCGAACAGTTCGGCAACTACGAAGCGGAAGCCAAGCGCCTGATCGAGCTGCAACTGACCTTGCCGGCCTACGAAAAAATCATGAAGGCCTCGCACAGCTTCAATATGCTCGATGCGCGCGGCGCCATTTCGGTGACGGAACGCGCCGCCTATATCGGCCGCGTACGCACCCTGTCGCGCCTGGTCGCGCAGGCCTATTACGACTCGCGCGAACGCCTCGGTTTCCCGATGCTGCCTGCCGCCGAACGTACCGAAGCCGCTGCCGCTCCTGCCGCCTAATTTGACGCCGTACCAGACAAGAACACCATGAACCAAACACTGCTTATTGAACTGCTGACCGAAGAACTGCCGCCGAAAGCGCTGGCCAAGCTGGGCGCCGCCTTTGCCGCCGGCATCGTCAACGGTCTCAAATCGCGCGACTTCCTGGAACAGGACAGCGTCGCCACCAGCTATGCCTCGCCGCGCCGCCTGGCCGTCTCGATTACCAATGTGCGCGAGGTCTCGCCCGACAAATCGATCCGTGAAAAAGTGCTGCCCGTCTCGGTAGCGCTGGACGCGAACGGCAACGGCACCGCGCCGCTGGCCAAGAAGCTGGCCGCACTGGGTTTTCCCGACCTGACGGTGGCGGACCTGGAACGCGCCGTGGACGGCAAGGCCGAAAGCTTCTTCTACACCCATACCGCGCCCGGCAGCGCGCTGGCCACCGGCGCGCAAGCGGCACTGCAGGAATCGGCTGCCAAGCTGCCGATTCCAAAGCTGATGAGCTACCAGCGTCCGGACGGCACCACGGTGCAGTTCGTGCGCCCGGCCCACAGCCTGATCGCCCTGCACGGCATCAATGTGCTGCCCCTGACCCTCTTGGGCTTGAGCGCCGGCCGCGAGACCCTGGGCCACCGCTTCCTGACCAATGGCGAGCCGATCGTCATCAAGCATGCGGAAAACTATGCCGCCAGCTTGATCCTCGACGCCAGCGTGATCGCCAGCGTCGAAGAGCGCAAGGCCACCATCCGCGCCCAGCTGCTGGAAAAAGCCGGCGCCGACCAGGTGCTGATGCCCGAGTCGCTGCTCGATGAAGTGACCGCGCTGGTCGAATGGCCGGTGGTCTACGAGTGCCACTTCGAGGAAGAATTCCTGGCCGTGCCGCAGGAATGCCTGATCCTCACCATGCAGACCAACCAGAAATACTTCGCGCTGACCGATGCCGATGGCAAGCTGCGCTCGCGCTTTCTGATCGTCTCGAACATCGCCACCGACACGCCCGAGCACATTATCGGCGGCAACGAGCGCGTGGTGCGCCCGCGCCTGTCCGACGCCAAGTTCTTCTTCGAGCAGGACAAGAAGAAAACACTGGCGTCGCGCCTGCCGCTGCTGGCCAATGTGGTCTACCACAACAAGCTGGGCACCCAGGCCGCCCGCACAGACAGAGTCACGGCATTGGCCGGCGCGATTGCCGCCAAACTCGGCGGCGACGTCGAGCTGGCAAAACGCGGCGCGCTGCTGGCCAAGGCCGACCTGCTGACCGATATGGTTGGCGAATTCCCCGAGCTGCAAGGCATCATGGGCACCTACTACGCGCGCCATGACGGCGAGCCGGAAGAGGTGGCGCTGGCCGCCTCAGAACATTACCAGCCGCGCTTTGCCGGCGACGCGCTGCCATCGACCGCCACCGGCACCGCCGTGGCGCTGGCCGACAAGCTCGAAACCCTGGTCGGCATCTGGTCGATTGGTCTCGCGCCGACCGGCGACAAGGACCCGTTCGCGCTGCGCCGCCATGCGCTGGGCGTGCTGCGCATGCTGCTGGAAAAACGCCTGCCATTGTCGATCCAGGGCCTGCTGGCTGACGCCGCAGCCCAATTTGCTGCGATTCCCGGCTTCAAGGACCCGGTGGCGGATGTGGCCACCTTCATGCTGGACCGCCTGCGCGGCATCCTGCGCGAACGCGGTTTTTCGCCGAACGAGATCGAAGCGGTGGTCGCGCAAAACCCGGACCGCCTGGACGACATCGTGCAGCGCCTCGAAGCGGTGCAGGCCTTTGCCGCGCTGCCGGAAAGCGCCTCGCTGGCCGCCGCCAACAAGCGCATCACGAATATCCTGAAAAAGAACGAGGAAGCGGTAAGCCAGGTCGCCGCTGGCGGCGTCAACGTGGCGCTGCTGCAGGACGAGGCGGAGAAAAAACTGGCCGCCGCCGTCTCGCGCGTGCAGCCGGAAGTCGATGCGGCGTTTGCCAAGGGCGACTTCACCGGCACCCTGCAGACGCTGGCGCAGCTGCGCGACGATGTCGACGGCTTCTTCAACGACGTGATGGTGATGGCCGAGGATGTCGCCCTGCGCAACAACCGCCTGGCGTTGCTGTCGTCGCTGCATGGCATGATGAACCGCGTGGCCGACATTTCCAAGCTGGCGGCATAATGGGTGCGCCGGCGATGAAACTGATTATCCTCGACCGTGATGGCGTCATCAATCATGACTCGCCGGACTTTATCAAGTCGCCGGCCGAATGGCTGCCGATCCCCGGCTCGCTCGAAGCGATCGCCCGCCTGAACCAGGCCGGCTACCGCGTGGTGATCGCCTCGAACCAGTCGGGCATCGCGCGCGAATACTTCGACATGGCGGTGCTCAACGCGATCCACCAGAAGATGCACACCCTGGCGCAGCAGGTGGGCGCCGATATCGACGCCATCTTCTTCTGCCCGCACGCTGGCGCCGACAATTGCGACTGCCGCAAGCCCAAGCCGGGCATGTTCCACGAGATCTCGCAGCGCTACAATGTCAGCCTGAAAGGCGTGCCGACGGTGGGCGACTCGCTGCGCGACCTGCAGGCCGGCTTCATCAGCGGCTGCGTGCCCTACCTGGTCCTGACCGGCAAGGGCGAAAAAACCAATGAAACGGGCGGGCTGCCTCCCGGCACCCAGGTCTTTGCCGACCTGGCAGCCGTCGTCAGCCATCTGCTCAAGGCGCCAGCGACAGCGGCGCCGTCGCCCACTGTGGCATTCAGTATTTAATCCGGAGAAGCGATTGCGTAATATTTCCCTGTTTTTGAGGTCCCTGCTGTTCATGGTGATCATGATCGTGGCAACCATCATCTGGGCCTGCGCCTGTTTCTTTGCGGCGCCATTCAGCTATAACAAGCGCTATTGGTTTACCTCGCGCTGGAACGTATTCATCATCTGGTGCGCCAAGGTCATTTGCGGCATCCGCTATGAAGTCAAGGGCGCCGAGAATTTCCCCGACGCGCCGGCCATCGTGCTGTCGAAACACCAGTCGGCATGGGAAACCATCTACCTGCTGCCCAGCCTGCCGCGCCCGCTGGTGTATGTGTTCAAGAAGGAGATCCTGTACATTCCGTTCTTCGGCTGGGCCATGGCGCTGCTGCGCATGATCCCGATCGACCGCAAGCAGGGCAAGCACGCGTTCAAGAGCGTGGTGGCGCACGGCAAGCGGCGCCTGGCCGATGGCCAATGGATTATCATGTTCCCCGAAGGCACCCGCATTCCGGTCGGCCAGGTGGGCAAGTACAAGAGCGGCGGCACGCGCCTGGCGATCGCCACCGGCGCGGTGGTGGTGCCGATCGCGCACAATTCGGGCGAGTGCTGGCCCAAGCAGTCATTTCTCAAGCGGCCGGGATTGATCACGGTCTCGATAGGCAAACCGATTTCGCCGGAAGGGCAAACCCCGGACAGCATGATGCAACAGGTGGAAAATTGGATAGAATCAGAAATGCGCGTCATTTCGCCTCACGCCTACAACGCTGGCTAGACGGCATCAGCGCGGTCATCCAGGAGCCGACCCTGCGCGAGCAGATGAAGACCATCAAGGTCGGCGACCAGCAACTGGATTTGTTCGCGCATGACGTCTCGACCAGCCCGCCCCCGGTGGCGCGCCCCACGGCGCCGCCGGCGCCTTCCATTGCACCAGCGATTGCGCCGCCCCTGGTGGCCCTGGATCCCTCCGCTGCCGTCCCCGTTTCGCCTGCTGCACCTTCCCTGCCCCCGCTTCCTTCTCCACCGCGCACTGCCGACGGCCCGCCGCTGCGCCAGCTGCAGCTCGGCCCCCATCTGCTGGAATTCGCGCTGCGCCGCTCGACGCGCCGCTCGATCGGCTTCATGATCGACGATAACGGCCTGCGCGTGACCGCCCCCAAGCGCGTCACGCTGGCCGAAATCGACAACGCCATCCGCGCCAAGCAGGGCTGGATCATCTCGAAACTGCAGGAACGCGGCGAGCGCAAGGTACAGCGCCAGCAGCGCCCACCCGTGGTGTGGGTCGATGGCGCCGTGCTGCCCTACCTGGGCGGCGAGATCACGCTGCGCCTGCACCAGGCACCACGCCACAGCGCCAGCTTCCAGCACGATACCAATGAGCTCCATGTATGGGTCACGCCGGCCGGCACCGAACAGCAGCTGAAGGAAAAAGTGAAGGCCTGGTTCCAGCACGAAGCGCGCCAGCTGTTCGAGGCGCGGCTGGACCTGTATGCGGCGAAACTGGGCGTGCGCTACGACTCGCTGTCGCTGTCCTCGGCCGGCACGCGCTGGGGCAGCTGCACCGTGCAGCGCAAGATCCGCCTGAACTGGCGCCTGATCCACTTCGCCCTGCCGCTGGTCGACTACGTGGTGGCGCACGAACTGTCGCACCTGCTGGAAATGAACCACAGCCCGCGCTTCTGGGCCACGGTGGAATCGATCTATCCCGATTACGATGGCGCCAAGCAGGCCTTGCGCAAGCGCTCGCAGGAGCTGCCGGTTTTATTCGGATAGGCCGCGTGGGCCGGGCAGGTCGCGTAGGTCGGATTAGCGTAGCGTAATCCGACGCCACCACGGTCAGCGCCAATACTGTTGTCGGATTACGCGCGTAGCGCTAATCCGACCTACGGTCGTTATATCATCCGGGCAGCAAAGGTTTGATCGCCGCTATGGTGCGCGGCGTAGCGCCGCGGTGCTGCGCCGCGAACGCCAGCGCCCTGGCGCCCATGTCGGCCAGGCGCACCGGATCCTGCAGCAGCGATGCGGCCTGCGCCATCAGCGCATCGGCATCCAGCACCAGTACGGCGCCGCCAGCGGCGATGGCCTGCTCGGTCACCAGCGCAAAATTGAAGGTATGCTGCCCGATCAGTACCGGCTTGCCCAGCGCTGCCGGCTCGATCAGGTTTTGTCCGCCCAGCGGCAGTAGGCTGCCGCCAACGAAGGCACAGTCGCAGGCCGCATAATAGGCAAACATCTCGCCCATCGAGTCGCCCAGCAGCACCTGCGTGGATGGCGAAATCACTGCATCGCCGTGCAGCGCGGACCTGCGCTGCACGGCCAGGCCGCGCGAGGCCACCAGTTTTTCCACTTCGTCGAAACGCTGCGGATGGCGCGGCACGATCAGCAGCAGCGCATGGGCGGGCAAGCCGCTGCGCTGGTACGCGTCGAGTATCAGCTCCTCCTCGCCTTCGCGCGTGCTGGCGCACAGCAGCACCGGGCGCGTGCCAATGGCGCTGCGCAGCCGGGCGCCAGTGGCCAGCGCCGCCTCGGGAACCACCACGTCGAACTTGATGCTGCCGGTCACCACCACCTCGCGCACGCCCAGCTGGCGCACGCGGGCCGCATCGTCGGGCGTCTGCGCCGCCACCAGCGTGATGCCACGCGCGGCGTCGAGGATCAGCTTGCCCAGGCGCTGCGCCTTGGCCAGCGAGCGCTGCGACAGCCGTGCATTGGCCAGCACCACCGGCACCTGGTGGCGATTGCATTGGTGGATCAGGTTCGGCCATACCTCCGTCTCCATCAGGATGCAGATTTTCGGCGCGAAGTGGCGGATAAAGCGTGCCGGCATGGCCCCCGTGTCGTACGGCAGATAGCTTTGCACCAGCCGCGCACCGTGTTTCGCAAACAGCGCTTTGCCGGTGGCGCGGCCGGTCGGCGTCATGTGGGTCAGCACGATGCGGCAGTCCGGCCATGCGGCCAGCAGCGCGTCGACCAGCGGCTCGGCCGCCCGCGTTTCGCCGACGGAAACGGCATGCAGCCAGATCGTCAGCGGCGTGTCAGCCGCTTTGCTGCCATAAAAGCCCAGGCGTTCGCCCCAGTGCTGGCGGTAGCCCGGTTCCTGGCGGCCGCGCAGCCATAGCCGCGCCAGCACCAGTGGCAGGGCCAGCCACCAGGCGAGAGTATAGAGAAGTCGCATTGTATGAACCTTGAAGTAAGCCTAGGCTGCCTGGAGTTGCTTTACGGCCGCCAGCACTTCCGCCACGCCGGGCGGCGCCCCCTGGTCGCCCAGGTTGATGATCTTCGGCGACCAGTTGCCCTCGGTTTTCCAGCGCGGCGAATCGGCGTAGATTTCCACCGTCGGGCGCACGAAAGCGGCGGCGATATGGGTCAGGCCGGTGTCGACGCCGATCACCAGCGCCGCGTGGCGCGCCAGCAGCGTGGCATCGCTCATCGACAGTTTCGGCAGCACGCGCGCATTCGGCAGGCTGGCCGCCAGCAGTTCGGCTTCCAGCTTTTCCTTCGGCGAGCCCCACGGCAGCAGGATGGTCATTGGCGCCAGCGCATGGCCCAGCGCGATCCAGTTTTCCGGTGCCCACTTCTTGGCGTCGCGCGCGGTGCCGTGAAAATACACGGCATACGGCGCCTCGCCCATCCAGCCGGGGCGCGCTTCGCTGTCCGACACGGCCGGCAGGCCGAAATCGGCCGGCGTGTCGACCGTATAGCCCAGTGCGGCGGCGGCGACCAGGCGGCCGCGCGCCACCGCATGGGTGCGTGGATCGAGGGGAATGCTGTTGGTATGAAAGATGCGCGATATGCCTTCGTAGCCCGAACCTTCGCTGCCATTGGCGAGACCCACCTTCTGGCCGCCGGGCGCCAGGCGCGCCGCACCCATGATGATGCCGGTCTTGAGCAGGCCCTGGGTGTCGAAGACGTAATCGTAGCGAGTCTGGCGCAGCGTGCGGAAGAAGGCGGCGATTTCGGCGCGCGTTTGCTTCTTGCCCAGGCTCTTGCGCCAGCGCCGCAGCGCGAACGGAAAGATGGTGCCGACGCGCGGGTTCAAACGCACCAGGCTGGTATAACCCTCTTCCACCACCCAGTCGATGGTGGCGTCCGGATAGTGGCGCGCGATATCAGCCACCATCGGCAGGTTATGCAGCACGTCGCCCAGCGAGGAGACGCGCACCAGCAGGATTTTCAACGGCGCCCGCGCGCCGGCCTGGCCCGCCACTGTCTTAAAACGGCAGGACCGCGTCAGGCTTGGCAGCCAGGATCACGCTCTTGAACTGCCCCTGGATGCGCGCCAGCGCTTCCGGCGTTTCCGCCTCGAAGCGCATCACGATCACCGGCGTGGTGTTCGACGAACGCGCCAGGCCGAAGCCGTCCGCATATTCGACGCGCAGGCCGTCGATGGTGATGATCTGTTCATTGCCCGGGAAAACGGCGTCGCGGCGCAGCATGTCCATCAGCGCGACATTTTCGCCTTCCTTCAGTTCCAGGTGCAGCTCGGGCGTGCTGTCCGACTGCGGCAGGGAGTTCAGCAGCGCGGACGGATCGGCCTCGCGCGTGAGGATTTCCAGCAGGCGCGCGCCCGAATACAGGCCGTCGTCGAAACCGTACCAGCGGTCCTTGAAGAAAATATGGCCGCTCATTTCGCCGCCCAGCGGAGCGCCCGTTTCACGCAGCTTGGCTTTCACCAGCGAGTGGCCGGTCTTGTACATCAGCGGCACGCCGCCATGCTTGGTGATGTACGGCGCCAGGTGGCGCGTGCATTTCACGTCGTACAGAATCTGTTCGCCCGGATGGCGCGTCAGCACGTCGGCCGCGAACAGCATCATCTGGCGGTCAGGGTAGATGATCTGGCCATCCTTGGTGACCACGCCCAGGCGGTCGCCATCGCCGTCGAACGCAATGCCGATTTCGGCGTCGGTCTCGGCCAGGCAGCGGATCAGGTCCTGCAGGTTTTCAGGATGCGCCGGGTCCGGATGGTGGTTCGGGAAATTGCCATCGACTTCGCAGAACAGTTCGATCACGTCGCAGCCCATGCCGCGGAACAGGTCGCCCGCAAACGCACCGGCCACACCGTTGCCGCAATCGACGGCGATCTTGATCGGGCGCGCCAGTTTCACGTCGCCCAGGATGCGGTCGATATACGCAGCGCGGATGTCGTGCGTGACATAGCTGCCAGGCGTAGCGCTCTCGCTGCCGTCGTGGTGGACGATGCTCTGGTACAGCGACAGGATCGCCTCACCATGGATCGCTTCGCCGGCCAGCACCATCTTGAAGCCGTTGTAGTCGGGTGGATTGTGGCTGCCGGTGACCATGATGCCCGACTTCGTGTCGAGCACATTGGTGCCGAAGTACACCATCGGCGTGGCCACCACGCCCAGGTCGATCACATCCACGCCAGCCGCTTGCAGGCCCTGGGCCAGCGCTGCAGCCAATTCCGGACCGGACAGGCGGCCGTCGCGGCCGATCACCACGCGCTGTTCACCCTTGGCCAGCGCCGCCTGGCCGAATGCCTGTCCGATCTTTCTTGCCACGCTGGCGTCGAGGGTTTTATCAATGATGCCGCGGATATCGTAGGCTTTGAAGATCGTTTTTGACAGTGGGAGCATGGTGTGAGTGTATGGAGTGGAGATGGTGGCAAATCGGCGCAGCGGACTTGCCACTGCGCCAATAGTATACCGAATTATACGCGCAGCAGATCAATCGACTTGCCCGATTCCACCCAGCTCCTGACCCACAGCGGCTGGCGGCCACGGCCAGTCCATTGCTCGCTCGCATTATTCGGATTGCGGTACTGTACTGCCACCTTGCCCGCGCGCGGGTGCAGGCCATCGAGGATCAGCTGTTTCAGCGGAATCCCGGCCTCTTGTGCAATCGCCATGATCTGTTCGCGTGCCTTGTTCAGGTCCTGCCGTTCGCGGTTCTGCACTTCCTGCCGGACCTTGTCCGCCAGATTGCGCAATTCGGCCAAATTCAATGTCGATAAATTCATGCTTTATTTCCCAAAAATTAATGTACTACACAAAAAACGTAGAATATACACGATACACGGAAACACATTAATTCTTCTTGTTCCCAATCATCCAGCACGGCGACTTGAAACGAATAATCCGCAGATATAACCAGATATAAACGGCAATGAATATCAGGGAACAGCAAATCAGCGACCAGGCAGGGTGCCACCACAGCGGTGCCGGAATCACCACCATCAGGGAAAACAGCCACAGATAAGGCGAGGTCATGGAATTACGGTGTATCAGCGTACGCTTCCTTTTTACCCGCCATCCATTACACGATGCGGCAGAAAATCCAGGCCATGCAAATATATCCCATCGGGCATGACCACGCTGGCCACGGCCAGCACCGTGATGGACAAGCTGAGTCCGATAAATGGAATGGCCCGGCTGGAAAACAGCCGAGCGATGCGCTCGATGCGCGTCTCGATCAGGAAAAACGCCTGCATGACGACAGCCATGGTCAGCCACAAACGCCCCATGGGACTGATCTTGCCGCGAAATCTTCGACGATGCCGATGCGCGTAACGAAATGCGAATGAACTTTTCGCACGCCATGAAAAACCGAATCGAATGCGCATTTATGCAATTGCACCTGTTTGATAATCAACAGTGTCAATGGCGCTGATACGACCAAAGCGCGCGACGGAAGAAAAATTATCAGTAAATTACTATTTCCAACGACGAGAAGTACATCGATTATTGGCCCATCTGCGGCGATGGAGCATGGTTCCCGGCTTGCGCCGGACAGGCACAAAGCAGCGTTTCCAGCCGCTTGTTCCGCTTGAACATCTTCAAGCGCACATGCAAATACACTACCCGCAAATATATTATTCCGTTGCAACGGCAACATAAATTCATCTTATAATTTCATCAATTATACGTTGCGCGATGTCCGTTTCAGCATGGCGAGCGATAGTAGCAATGCATCCCATAATTGCTGACACTATTTGCCATTTGATGCTGCCAGCTTTTGACAAGCAGAAATTCGCTATCGGCAGCGGTGCCGAGAAAATCATGTTTGCGCACTGGCAGGCACGACTTCAGGCATGATGTACCCCATCTCCATACCGCCCCGCGCACCATCACACGACCTGACCTCCATGAAAACTTACTTTATCGGCGACCTGCAAGGCTGCCACGCGCAAACGGTGGAACTCCTCGCACGCATCGCCGATACGGCGGACCAGCCATATCGCCTGCTGTTTGCGGGCGACCTGATCAACCGTGGCCCGGACTCGCTGGCCACGCTGCGCCTGGTGGCCGGCCTGGCGCGCCAGGGCCTGGCCGACAGCGTGCTGGGCAACCATGACCTGCATCTGCTGGCGGTCGTCAATGGCATCCGTCCTGAGCACGCGTCCGACACCCTGGCCGATATCCTGGCTGCGCCCGATCGCGATGTCTTGATCGACTGGCTGCGCCGCCGCCCGCTGGCGCTGCGGCATGAGGACCATCTGCTGGTGCATGCCGGCCTGCTGCCGCAATGGAGCGTGCAACAGGCACTGGCCCTGAGCGATGAAGTGTCGCGCATGTTGTCTGGCGACGGCTGCATCGATTTCTTGCGCAGCATGTACGGCAACGAGCCAGCCAGCTGGAGCGACGAGCTGCGCGGCGCCGACCGCCTGCGCTGCATCATCAACGCCATGACGCGGCTGCGCTTTTGCACGGCCGATGGCGTGATGGACTTCAAGATGAAGGAAAGCGGCAGCGCGCCAGCCGGCTCGAACCTGATGCCATGGTTCGAGGTGCCTGGCCGGCACAGCGCGGGCGGCACGGTGGTCTTCGGCCATTGGTCGGCGCTGGGACTGAGGCTGCTGCCTGACCTGATCGCCCTCGACAGCGGCTGCGTGTGGGGCGGCAAACTGTCCGCCGTCTGCCTGCAGGACCGCACGCTGATCCAGGTGGACTGCCCCACCTTCCAGCAGGCGGGCGGCAAGAAATAAGCTGCATATGCTTACTCGGAATTCATCGTTGGCCTGGGCCGGCGCGCGCCGTATGATCATGCTTTTGCCTTTGCGACCCGATGACTCCTGATACCGACCAGCTGGCGCGCTGGCTGCTGGACAGCCTGCAACTGGATACCGCCGTGCTGCACGTGGGCCAGTATTGCGGCCACTGGCGCGCCTCCACCGCCGGGCGCGAGTTGGGCAGTTTTCACCTGGTGCTCGGCGGCCACTGCTATCTGCATCTCGAGGGTACGGCGCCGATTGCGCTCGGTCCGCGCGACGGCGTGTTCCTGCTGCGCGACCTGCCGCATTTTCTCAGTCCGCACGCGGACCCTTTGCACCCCGTTGGCGCGCAGGCGATGGCGCCGCTGCACACACAGGCAGATGGCGCCGCCACGGCGCTGGCCTGCGGCTTTTTCCAGTTTCATGGCGTGGCCTCCAGGCTGATCGTCGACTCGTTTCCTCCATATCTGCTGATCCGCGGCGGCGCGCCCGCCTTTGCCGCCGCCGCGTCGCTGTTCGACCTGATCCTGCAGGAAGCCGGCGGCGACCCGGAACAGCCGTCGCCGCTGATCACGCGGCTGGTCGAACTGCTGTTCTTTTACCTGATCCGCCATGTGGCGCAGGGCGAACAGGTGGCCGGCGGCCTGCTGTCGCTGCTGCAGCGGCCCGAATTTTCGCCGCTGCTCGAACGCATGCTGGCATCGCCAGCCGCCGACTGGTCGATCGAAAACATGGCCAGGGCGGCATGCATGTCGCGCGCCAGCTTCTGCAAGCACTTTGCCAGCGCCAGCGGCCATTCGCCCGCCCAGTTCCTGCTCCTGCTGCGCATGAAGATCGCCGCGCGCCGCCTGCATGACGGCGCCTCGGTCGAACGCGTGGCCGAACTGGTGGGTTACCGCTCGCACGCCGCCTTCACGCGCGCCTTCAAGCGCGCCACTGGCGAACAGCCGGGCGCCTACCGCCGCGACCAGCGGCAACGGCAACTATCGAACTGAGGTCAAGGATTTCAATATCGCAGACGAATGAGCAGAAAATGGCGA
The DNA here is from genome assembly GCF_031995485.1 of Janthinobacterium sp. NCBI lineage: Bacteria > Pseudomonadati > Pseudomonadota > Betaproteobacteria > Burkholderiales > Oxalobacteraceae > Janthinobacterium > Janthinobacterium sp. The sequence goes on along the minus strand of NZ_DAMAGB010000019.1, from coordinate 65,016 downwards.
CGTTGGCGTCTGTTATGCGCCAGAGCGGGTCGATATAATCAAACGGTGACCAACCAACCTGGCAAGGCTCCCCATGTCCCGACTGACACTGCACACACCAGTTACCGCCCCGGCCGACAGCCGCCCATTCGTGGAAAAGGCGATCGCCAACAACGGCTTTTTGCCCAACCTGATCGGCGTGCTGGCCAATGCGCCACTGGCGCTGGAAACCTACCTGACCGTATCAAGCATCAACAGCCGCGCCAGTTTGAGCCTGATGGAGCGCGAAGTGGTGCAGATCACGGCCGCGCGCATCCATGGCTGCGACTTCTGCATTGCCGGCCATAGCGCCATCGCGCTGAAAAAAGCAGGCCAGACACCCGACACCGTGCGCGCGCTGCAGCATGGCCAGGGTACCGGCGACGCAAAACTCGATGCGGTAGCCGCCTTTGCCAGCGCCGTCATCGCCACGCGCGGCGCCGTCGCCGACGACGAATACCAGGCGTTCCTGGCGGCCGGCTATAACGAACAGCAGGCGCTGGAAGTGGTGCTGGGCATCAGCCTGGCAACGCTGTGCAATTTTTCCAACAGCCTGGCCGGCACGCCGGTCAATCCGCAACTGACGCCCTACCTGCCGGGCGCCGTCTGAGATGGCACACCTGATGCCCAATCTCGTGCACTGGCTGCGCCTGCATGCCGACCGCCTCGACGAATCGAACGAACTGGCTGAAAGCGTGCTGCCGGCGCTGGCCGCCGACCAGCTGCTGGCCGCCGGCGTGCCGACAGAATACGGCGGCAGTGGCGGCGACGTGCGCGACGCCATCGAAGCGATCGCCAAAGTGGCGGAGCTGTCGCTGACCACCGCGTTTGTCTTCTGGGGCCAGCGCTGCTTTATCGAGTTCATGCTGCAAAGCCCGAACCGCGCACTGGCAGAACGCCGCCTGCCTGCCCTGCTGGCCGGCACCCAGGCCGGCGCCAGCGGCCTGTCGAACGCGATGAAATTCTTGTCCGGCATCGAGCAGCTGCAAATCACCGCCGCGCGCGATGGCGACGGCCTGCTGGCCGATGGCGCGCTGGCGTGGGTGACCAACCTGCGCAAAGCCGGTTTCGTCGCGGCCGCCGCCGTCGCGCCGCATGACGGCGCGCCGCCCATGGTCGTCGCGTTCGACAGCCAGCTGGCCGGCGTGCAGCGCAATGCGGACCTGGACCTGATCGCCCTGCGCGGCAGCAATACGGCGTCCGTCAAGCTGACGCAGGTACGCATTGCGGCGGGCGATATCATCAGCGACAATGCGCCGGCCTGGCTGCCACAGGTGCGCCCGGCGTTTCTGGGCATGCAGTGCGGCATGTCGATCGGCCTCGCGCGCGCCAGCCTGGCGCAGGCGGCGCGGATTTCGCAGGGCTCGCAAGGCCGGCACAACGCCCTCTCGCCGCGCATCGCAGCGCTGAAGGAAACGCTGGAAATCGCCGCCGCCACCCTGCTGGCCGGCGTACACGATGGCCGCTTCGTCAAGCAGGCGCCCGCCATGTTCCGCCTGCGCATACAGCTGGCCGAACTGGTGCAGCAGGCGCTGATGCTGGAACTGCAGGCCATGGGCGGACGCGCCTATCTGACCACGCAGCAGCAGGGCTTTGGCCGCCGCTGGCGCGAATCGGCCTTTATTCCCATCATTACGCCGAGCCTGACGCAATTGCAATCGGCGCTGCAGCAGTTCGACAGCCAGCAGGCCTTGAAGCAAGGCGCACAGGCATGACGCCGGACGACTGGGCATTGCAGGCGCAGGGGCTTTCCTACGCGTATCCCGGCCTCGATCCGGTGTTTCACGATATATCGCTGGGCGTGCGCAGGCGCGAAATCGTCTGTCTGCTGGGCGGCAGCGGCTGCGGCAAATCGAGCCTGCTGCGCGTGCTGGCCGGCCTGCAGGCGCCGTCCGCCGGCACCATCGACTTTCTCGGCGCGCCGATGCGCGAGCCCGATCCGCGCAGCGCGCTGGTATTCCAGCAGGCCAGCCTGCTGCCGTGGCTGAACGTCAGCGGCAACGCCGGCTTCGGCCTCGGCTTCAAACACCAGCCGAAACTCACGCGCGAGGCGCACGCCGCGCGCGTGGCGCAGGCGATCGAGGCGGTCGGTCTGAAGGGCCGCGAAAAACTGTATCCGTCGGCGCTGTCGGGCGGCATGGCGCAGCGCGTGGCGCTGGCGCGCGCGCTGGCACGCGAACCGGAACTGCTGTTTGCGGACGAACCGTTTTCGGCCCTCGACGCCATCACGCGCGCCGAAATGCAGTCGCTGCTGGTCGAAGTGGTGCACCGCTGGCATACCGCCGTGCTGCTCGTCACGCACGATATCGATGAAGCGATCCTGGTGGCCGACCGCATCCTGCTGATGGGCGGCAAACCCGGCCATATCGTGCGCGAATGGACGGTCGGTAGCGCCCAGCCGAGAATAGGCCACAGCGCCGATGTCATTGCCCTGAAAATGGAGATCCTCGACGCCCTGCAGCAGCTGCAAAAACCACCATCCATGGCGACCCTTTAATCGAACGGAGCATCCGCATGTCCTTACAAAATCAGAATCCCCTGCATATCTGCGCCTCGTCCGACTGCGACTGCGGCTTGACGCGGCGCGACTTTTTGCGCATGTCGGCGCTGGCCACCGCCAGCGTCGCCTCGCCGCTGCTGTTCGCCGGCGACGCCATGGCCCAGCAGGGCCCAAAGGGCGACGACCAGCCCGTCAAGATCGGCTACCTGCCGATCACCGATGCGACGCCGCTGCTGGTGGCGCACGCGCGCAAGCTGTTCGAAGCCGAAGGCCTGCAAGCGGAAACGCCGCGGCTGTTTCGCAGCTGGGCGCAGATCATCGAAGCGTTCGTGGCCGGCCAGGTCAACGTGATCCACCTGCTGTCGCCGGCCACGCTGTGGGTGCGCTACGGTTCCAAGTTCCCCGCCAAGGTGGTGGCCTGGAACCACGTCAACGGTTCGGCGCTGACGGTGGCCAACGAGATCAACAAGGTGCAAGAGCTCGGCGGGCGCACGGTGGCGATCCCGTTCTGGTACTCGATCCACAATATCCTGCTGCAGCAGATTCTGTCGGCCAATGGCTTGACGCCCGTCACGCGCGCGCGCAATGCCACCATCAAGTCGAATGAGGTAAACCTGATCGTGCTGGCGCCGGCCGAAATGGTGTCGGCGCTGGCCAGCAAGGCGATTGCCGGCTATATCGTGGCCGAACCGTTCAATGCGGCCGCCGAAAACGCCGGCATCGGCAAGATATTGCGCTTCTCGGGCGACGTGTGGAAGAACCACGCCTGCTGCGTCACCTTTTTGTCCGAGCGCGACATCAGCACCCGCCCCGAGTGGGCGCAAAAAGTCACCAACGCCATCGTCAAGGCACAGCTGTGGACGCGCTCGAACCAGGTCGACACGGCCAAGCTGCTGTCGAACGTGGGCGAGCACCGCTACACGCCACATCCGCTGCAGGTGCTGACCAAGGTGCTGGCCACCACCGATTACGCCACCTATGAAAAGCAGGGCCTGATCGTGCACAAGAACTGGCAGCAGCGCCGCATCGACTTCCAGCCGTATCCGTTTGCCTCGTACACGGAAGAACTGGTGCGCGCGATCGGCCGCACCAAAGTCGAGGGCGACACGCGTTTCCTGGCCAGCCTCGATCCGAAGTTCGCCGCGCGCGACCTGGTCGATGACCGCTTCGTGCGCAAAGCGATCAACGCCGTCGGCGGCCCGTCCGTCTTCGGCCTGCCGGCCAATTTGCTGCGCAGCGAAACCGTGGCGGTCTGACGATGGCAAGAACGTGGTTGATGCGCCTGGGCCTGCCTCTGGTGGGGCTGGCCTGTGCGCTGTTATTGTGGTCGCTGGGCGTGTGGCAGCTGGAAAAATCGACGCCGATCGCCAGCGCGTTTGCGCCGCTGCCGACGGCGCTGGCGTTTCGCGAGATGGTCGCTGGCGCCGATATCTGGCTGCATGTGACGCTCAGCTTGCAACGGGTCGCCGTTGGCCTGGGCCTGGCCATCGTGATCGGCGTGCCGCTGGGCGTGCTGGTGGCGATGTCGAAGCGTTTTTCGGGCGCCGCCATGCCGCTGTTCCAGCTGCTGCGCATGATTTCACCGCTGTCGTGGATGCCGATTGCCGTGATGGTGCTGGGCGTGGGCGACGCCCCCGTGTATTTCCTGCTGGCGTTTGCGGCCGTCTGGCCGATCCTGCTCAATACGGCGGCCGGCGTGGCGCGGCTCGATCCGAACTGGCTGCTGCTGGCGCGCAGCCTGTCGGCCACGCGCAGCGAAATCGTTTTGAAGGTGATTTTGCCGGGCATTACCGCCGATATCCTGACCGGCGTGCGGCTGGCGATCGGCATTATCTGGATCGTGCTGGTACCGGCGGAAATGCTGGGCGTGTCGGCCGGTCTCGGCTACTTTATCCTCGACACGCGCGACCGGCTGGCGTACTCGGAACTGATGGCCGCCATCGTGCTGATCGGCATACTTGGTTTTCTTCTCGACTACCTGGCCCGCGCCGCGCATGCGCGCTGGCTGCATATCAAGCGTTAACCGGCAGTCCCAAAGATGTGGCGACGGCGGCATGCGCCGCCAGCGCCAGTTCGCGCCGGTGCGCGCCCACGCTGTCGAGCGGGGCCAGGCATTCCAGGCGCGCCGTGACCGGCTTGCCGCACAGGATGCGCACCATGCTTTGCGCGAACGTCATCTCGCCGATAAAGTCGATGGAATCGTGCGGCATGCCCGCCGCATCGACATACGACACGGCATACGGCTGCACCGGCGCCTGCGCGTCGATGGCCGCCTCGAACAGATTGGCGTGAAACGGCAGCAGCTTGCCCTGCGCCGCCGTGGTCCCTTCGGGAAACACGCCGATCCGTTCGCCGTCCTGCAGCTTGTCGACCAGCCCCTGGAAGATCTTGCGCAGGTCGCGCTTGTTGCCGCGCGAAATGAAAATGGTGCCGGCGCGCGCCGCCAGCCAGCCCAGGATCGGCCACGCGCGGATTTCCGCCTTGGCGACAAAGCGGCAGGGATGAACCGCGTCGATCACAAAAATATCGAGCCACGACACATGGTTGGCCACCACCAGCGCATGGCCGAGTGCAGCCGCGTGGCTGCTTGAGGCCTCCACGGTGACATTGCAGATGGCCAGCAGCTGGCGCGACCAGGCGCGGATGCGCCGGTTGCGGCCGTCGATGTCCAGCCACGGAAACAGCACCAGGCTTTTGGTCATGCCGACGGCCAGGTGAATGGCGACGCGCGCGAGGCGCCAGGTAAGCAGAAGTTTCAAATCACACCAAAGTTGAGAGCAAGGCCGCGTAGGTCGGCTTGGCCGGGCTGCCAGGCCCGGCGTAAGCCGACAGGAGTCGCCACAGGCTCGTCGGATTACGCGTGCCGCCAATCCGACCTGCGGCTGACATGCAGGCTGCAATCAGCGCTGAAACGCCACCCGCCCGCCCACGATGGTCGCCCTGACCACGCCGCTCAGCTCATAGCCGAGAAACGGCGTGTGCTTGCCCTGGCTGGCCAGCGAGGACGAGGAAACGGTCCAGCGCGCGGCCGGATCGAACACGCAGATGTCGGCCGCTTCGCCGATGGCCAGGCTGCCGGCAGGGATACCGGCCACGCGCGCGGCGTCGGCCGTGACCTTGGCCACGGCGCGCGCCAGCGGACGCGCGCCAGATTGCGGCTGCGCCAGCGCATAGTCGTCGGCCCATTTCAGGGCCAGCGACAGCAGCAGTTCCAGGCCGGTGGCGCCGGGCGACGCTTCGCCGAACGGCAGCAGTTTTTCGTCGTCGTCGACCGGCGTATGGTCCGAGCACATGGCGTCGACCGTGCCGTCGAACAGGGCGGCGCGGATCGCGTCGCGGTCGCGCTGGCTGCGGAACGGCGGCGTGACGCGTGCGTTGGGGTCAAAAAAGCCGATATCGGCATCGGTCAGGTGCACATGGTGCACGCCCACGTCGCAGGTCACCGGCAGGCCTTCGGCTTTCGCCGCGCGGATCAGTTCCAGGCCGGCCGCCGACGAAATCCGGCACAGGTGCACGCGCGCGCGGCTGGCGCGCATCAGTTCGAAAATCGTGTGCAGCGCGATGGTTTCGGACATCACCGGCACGCCGGACAGGCCCAGGCGCGAGGCCAGCGGGCCGCTGTGGGCGATGCCGCCACGGCCGATATGCGGGTCCTGCGGGCGCAGCCACACGGTGTAGCCAAAGGTATTCGCATACTGCATCGCGCGCAGCAGCACGGTGGTGTCTTCGATCGGTTCCTCGGCCTGCGCAAAGCCGATGCAGCCCGCCTCCGTCAGTTCCGCCATTTCCGTCAGCGACTGGCCTTTCAGGCCCATGGTCAGCGCGCCCAGCGGGTGCACATGCGCCTTGTCCTGCGTCTTGGCGCGGTATTTCAGCATCTCGACCAGGCCCGGCTCGTCGAGCACGGGGTCGGTGTCGGGCGGGCATACCAGGCTGGTGACGCCGCCTTGCAGCGCGGCCTGCAGTTCCGATTCCAGCGTGGCCTTGTATTCGTAGCCCGGCTCGCGCAGGCGCGCCGACAGGTCGACCAGGCCGGGCGAGACCACCAGGCCGGCCGCGTCAAAGGTGGTGTCGGCCACGAAGCCGGCCGGCGCCGCGCCCACGGCGAGCACTTTGCCGTCGGCGATAAACAGGTCCTGCACGCCATCGATGCCGTTGGCGGGATCGATCAGATGGCCGTTCTTGATATGTAGTGTCGTCATGCTTGCTTCTCGTCCTTGGGCCATCAGCCCTGATTACCAGCCAAAATACTCATCACCGCCATGCGCACGGCGATACCGAAGGTCACCTGCGGCAGGATCACCGCCTGCGGACCATCGGCCACGGCCGAATCGATCTCGACGCCGCGGTTCATCGGACCCGGGTGCATCACGATGGCGTCCGGCTTGGCCAGCGCCAGGCGCTCGGGCGTCAGGCCATAGCTCTTGAAGTATTCCTGCGCCGACGGCAGCAGCGCGCCGCTCATGCGTTCGTTCTGCAGGCGCAGCATGATGATCACGTCCACGCCCTTCAGGCCTTCTTCCATATTGGTGAAGGTGCGCACGCCCATCTGTTCCAGGCCGCCCGGCAGCAGCGTATGCGGGCCAATGGCGCGCACTTCGGGCACGCCCAGCGTGGTCAGCGCGTGGATGTCGGAACGCGCCACGCGGCTGTGCAGGATGTCGCCGACGATGGCCACTGTCAGGTTGGTGAAATCCTTCTTGTAATGGCGGATCGTGTACATGTCGAGCAAGCCCTGGGTCGGGTGCGCGTGGCGGCCGTCGCCGGCATTGACCACGTGGACATGCGGCTGTTTCGTATCGATCAGGTGCTTGGCAATCAGGTACGGTGCGCCCGACTGCGCGTGGCGCACGACGAACATGTCGGCGTGCATGGCCGACAGGTTGTCGATGGTGTCGAGCAGGGACTCGCCCTTGCTGGCCGACGAAGCCTGGATGTTCAGGTTGATGACGTCGGCCGACAGGCGTTTCGAGGCGATCTCGAAAGTGGTCCGGGTGCGCGTCGAGTTTTCAAAGAACAGATTGAATACGCTTTTGCCGCGCATCAGCGGCACTTTTTTCACATCGCGGTCGGAGATGCCGACGAACGAGGACGCCGTGTCGAGGATGTGGTTGACGATAGACTTCGGCAAGCCTTCGATAGTCAACAGGTGCTGCAGTTCGCCGTGTTTGTTCAGTTGCGGATTAAGCATGGTGGGTGTCTATGGTGAGCGTGAATTTATCGCCGGCCTGCTTCAGGACCAGCGCCTGGCCCGGCGGCACGGCGGTAAAGGCGGCCACGAAATCGGCGGCCACCGGCAGCTGGCGCTCGCCCCGGTCTACCAGGGCGGCCAGCATGATCTTGGCCGGACGGCCGTAATCGAACAGCTCGTTGATGGCCGCGCGCGTGGTGCGGCCCGTGTACAGCACGTCGTCGACCAGCAGGATGGTGGCGCCGGCCACGTCAAAGGCGATCCGGGTCGGCTTGACGTCGGCGTGCAGGCCCTTCTGCGCGAAGTCGTCGCGGTAGAAAGACACGTCGAGCACGCCCAGGCGCTGCGTCAGGTCCAGGTCGCGCGCCAGCCGTTCGGCCAGCCAGGCGCCGCCCGAATGGATGCCGACGATGGCCACGTTGCTGGCGCCGGCCAGGCCGCTGCGCACTTGCTCGAGCAGGACCCCGTACAGGGCCTCGGCGTCGAGTTGGGTAGGATTCACAAGATTGGACATAAGTGGAGGATCAGTCAAAAAAACGGTTCAGGACTGCGCGTCGAAATACTGCTGCAGGATGATGGCGGCGGCACGGTCGTCGATCACTTCGCCGCGTTTGGCGGAAATCACGGCTGACGAATAGCGCTCGTCGACCAGTTCCACCGGCAAGCCGAAGCGCCCGTGCACCTGGTTGGCAAAGCGGCGGCAGCGCGCACTCATCTCGTGTTCGGTGCCGTCCGGATGGCTGGGCAGGCCGACCACGATGCGCGTCGCACCCCATTCGGCAATCAGGGCGGCGATGGCGGCAAACTTCGGTTCGTTCGCAATCGCCGTGATCACGCGCAGCGGCTTGGCCTGGCAGATCATGGTGTTACCGATGGCCACGCCGATGCGTTTCAGGCCAAAGTCGAAAGCGAGGACAGTGTCGATGGCCGCGCCGTTCATGCGTGGCCGGCCTCGCTGGCCAGCATCAATGGATCGATGCCCAGCAGCTTGATGGCGGCCACGTAGCGCTCGGCGATCGGGAAGTCGAACAGGATGTCGGCCGAGGCGCCGACCGTCAGCCAGCCGTTGCGGCCGATTTCTTCTTCCAGCTGGCCCGGGCTCCAGCCCGAGTAGCCGATCGAGACCAGCATGCGCTCGGGGCCTTCGCCCTTGGCAACCGCTTCGAGCACATCGATCGAGGTGGTAAACGCCACTTCGTCGGTCACCGTCAGCGACGACGAATAGCGCGCGCCGGGCGTATGCAGCACGAAGCCGCGGTCGTCCTGCACCGGACCGCCGAACATGATCGGTTCGTTGACGATCGGCGCATCGCTGCCGGCCGCCAGTTTCAGGTCGATGCGCTCGAACAGCACATCCATGGTCATGTCGGTGGGTTTGTTGATGACCACGCCCAGCACGCCGTTTTCATTGTGCTCGCACACATAGACAACGGTGCCGCCGAAAATCGGATCTTGCATCGCCGGCATGGCGATCAGAAAATGGTTGGCCAGGTTCAAGGTGGACGAACCGGGCGCAGCGCCTTCGCTGGCGCTCTGCATCAAACGATGTCCCGGCAGCGTGTGGTCGATTTTACTCTTTTTCATACGCGGTGCTCTCTCTGTGGGCTTGCTGGCAAGACACTTTACCCCTGCTGTCGTTATTGTTTTTTAAATGCGGTTTTTACAATGCGGCTTGTTTAGTGCGCGTGGCTTGCGTGGGGAGGTCGATTGTAAAATCGTTACCGTTCTGCTGGCGCACGCGTAAGCACTGCGAAATCAGGCGCTAGTTTACACTGAATTGCCACACCGGCGACGTCCAGGGCACGGCGCGGGAAGGCATAATGCGCTGCCAGCGGCGAAAAATCGCTCTTTCTTGACCTTTTACAACGCAACATACGCGAAATCGCTTACTCATGACAATTCATACTTCCCTGGTCTGGTTCCGCCGCGACCTGCGCGCGTTTGACCATGCTGCGCTGCATCATGCCCTGCGCCAGAGCCAGGCCGTGCACTGCGTCTTTGTCTACGACACTGCCATCCTGGACCGCCTGCCGCGGCGCGACCGGCGCGTCGAGTTTATCCACGCCAGCATCGCCGAACTGGCCGGCGAACTGCGCCAGCTGGGCGGCGATCTGATTGTGCTGCACGGCAATGCCGCCGAAGCCATTCCCCGCCTGGCGGCCGAATTGAAAGCGGATGCCGTGTTTGCCAACCACGACTATGAGCCGCAGGCGATCGCCCGCGATGCCACCGTGGCCGAGGCGCTGACGGCCGATGCGCGCCTGTGGTTCAGCTTCAAGGACCAGGTGATCTTTGAAAAAGACGAGGTGCTGACCCTGTCCGACAAACCGTATACCGTCTACACGCCATATAAAAATGCCTGGCTGAAAAAAATGCGCGCCGACCCGTCCTGCCTGGCGCCGTTTGATATCGAGCCGCACGCCAGCCGCCTGGCGCCGCCGCGCGTTCAGGGCGCTACCCTGCCGACCCTGGCCGAGCTCGGTTTCGAGCCCGGCAACCTGGCCGAGCTGTCGATTCCCACCGGCATGTCCGGTGGCGCGCATCTGTTCGAGGATTTTTTGAAACGCGTCGACAAGTACGATGTGGCGCGCGACTATCCCGCCCTGAAAGGGCCATCCTACCTGTCGCTGCATCTGCGTTTCGGCACCATCTCGCTGCGCTACCTGGTGCGCACCATCATCGACCTGATGGAACGCGGCGGTGGCGGCGATGGCGCGCCTGTGTGGCTGGCCGAACTGATCTGGCGCGACTTCTACGCCATGATTCTGTACCAGAACCCGCAGGTGGAACACGGCGCCTTCAAGCCTGCCTACGACGCCATCGCCTGGGAAACGGGCGAGCTGGCCGACGAGGCGTTTGCCGCCTGGTGCGAGGGCCGCACCGGCTATCCGCTGGTGGACGCGGCCATGCTGCAGCTGAACCAGACCGGCTACATGCACAACCGCCTGCGCATGGTGACGGCCTGCTTCCTGATCAAGGACCTGGGCATCGACTGGCGCCGCGGCGAAGCCTATTTCGCGCTGCACCTGAACGACTTCGACCTGGCCTCGAACAACGGCGGCTGGCAGTGGGCCTCGTCATCGGGCTGCGACGCCCAGCCCTACTTCCGCATCTTCAACCCGATCACGCAGTCGGAAAAATTCGACGCCAACGGCCGCTTTATCCGCCGCTACCTGCCGCAACTGAAAGCGCTGGGCGACAAGGAAATCCACGCGCCATGGATGCTGCCGCGCATGCTGCTGGAGCAAAAGGGCATCGTGCTGGGACGCGATTATCCGGTCCCCATCGTGCAGCATGACGAGGCGCGCAAGGAAACGCTCGAACGGTATGAGGTGGTGAAAACCGTCAAGGTCGCGTAGGTCGGATTAGCGGGGCGACGCCCGCGTAATCCGACAACATGGTTGGCGCATGCGGTATGTCGGGTTACGTTGCGCTAACCCGGCCTACGAGATGTGAAACGTTATGCTCCCGTCAACAGGCGATCGACCTCCGCCAGCAATTCCTCCTCCTGGAACGGCTTGCCGAAATACGCATTCACGCCCAAGGTCAATGCGTGCTCGCGGTGCTTGTCGGCGCTGCGCGAGGTGATCATGATGAGGGGGATGGCGCGCGTGCGGTCGTCGCTGCGAATATTGCGCGTCAAATCAAAACCGTCCATGCGCGGCATCTCGACGTCCACCAGCAGCAGCGCCGGCAGCGCCTCCGGTTCCAGCTCGTGCAATTGCTCCAGCGCGTCGACGCCGTCCTTGGCCAGCAGCACCAGGTAGCCTTCGCGCTCGAACAGGCGCTGCATCACGCGGCGCACGGTAAGCGAGTCGTCGACCACCATCACGCAGGCGCGTGGCGCCGGCAGCGCCACGCTGCCTTCGCCGGCGGCCGCCGCATACTGCGCCAGCAATTCCGGATGATGGGCGAGGTGCTGCGCCAGCGCCACCGGGTTCAGGATCAGCACAATGTCGCCGGTGCCCAGCACGGTGGCGCCGGCGATGCCCGGCATGCGCGCCAGCTGCGGTCCCACGTGCTTGACCACCACTTCGCGGTTGCCCAGCACATCGTCGACCTGCAGCGCCAGCCGGTCGTTGCCGTTACGAAGCAGCAGCACCGGCGCATGGCGCGCCACGGCTGGCGCGGCCGGTGCGTCGCCCAGCATGGCCGACAGATGGTGCAGCGCCAGCATCTGGCCGTGCGCGTCGATCTGCCCCGCTGTTGTCACCTGTTCCAGCTGCTCGCCTTTCAGGTGCAGCACCTGCTCGACCAGCACCGAGGGCAGCGCGTAGGTCTTGCCGTTCGCCGCCAGCAGCACCACCTGCGTGACGGCCAGCGTCAATGGCAGGTGTATGGTAAAGCGCATGCCCTGGCCCGCCTCGCTGCTGGTGTCGACGCGCCCGCCCAGCGCCAGCGCTTCCGAGCGCACGATGTCCATGCCCATGCCGCGGCCAGCCAGTTCGGTCAGGCTGTCGGCGGTGGACAGGCCCGGCGCGAAGATCAGCTCGACGGCCTGCGCGTCGCTGATATCGGCGCCCGGCGCCACCAGGCCGGCGCTGCGCGCCTTGGCGCGGATGCGCTTGAGATCGAGTCCGGCGCCATCGTCGGAAAACGCGATCGCCACTTCATTGCCCTGCTGACTGACCTGCACCAGCAATTCGCCGGTCTCGCTCTTGCCGGCGTCCAGGCGCGCGCCGCGCGGTTCGATGCCGTGCACGATGGCGTTGCGCAGCAGGTGTTCGAAGGGCGCGGCCATGCGTTCCAGTACGCTGCGGTCGATCTCCACGCCACCGCCGCGGATATCGAGATTGACGCGCTTGTCGACTTCCTTGGCGCTTTGCCGCGCCACGCGGAACAGGCGTTCGGCAATGCTGGCAAACGGCACCATGCGGATCTGCATCAGGTCGCGCTGCAGTTCGCGCGTCAGGCGCGCCTGCAGCACCAGGTCGTCGCCGACCGTGCCCACGCTCTGGCTGAGGTTTTCATGGAACGAAGCCACGTCGTTGACGCTTTCGGCCATCATGCGCGTCAGTTCCTGCAGGCGCGTGAAACGGTCGAATTCGAGCGGATCGAAATCGCGCTCGCTGCCGACCGCCATGCGCGAGGCGATCTGCGATTCGGCCTGCATTTCCACTTCGCGCAGCTGGCGCCGCAGGCGCGCCAGGTTGTCGGAAAATTCGCCCAGCGAGGCGCCCAGCAGATTGATCTCGTTGTCGATCTTCGAGCGCGTGATCGACACTTCGCCAGCCTGGTTGACCAGCCGGTCGAGGATGTCGGCGCGCACGCGCACCAGCGCCGCCTTCGGCTCGGGCGGCGCCACTTCCATGCCCGGCAATGGCAGCAAGGGCTGCTGCAACTGCTCGAACAGATGCAGCGCATGGTCGTAATGGGCCAGCAGTTCCTCGAACGCCTGCGGCGTGGCGGTACCCGCATGCAGCATGTTTTCGATATGCGTTTCGATTTCATGCGCGTGCTGGCCCAGGCGCATGGCGCCGGCCATGCGCGCGCTGCCCTTGACAGTATGCAGGGTACGCAACAGCATCTGCGCCTGGCTGCTGTCGTCGGGATGCTGCTGCCAGTTGCGCAGCGCTTCGCCGATCTGCGGCAGCAGATCGGCGCCCTCTTCCAGGAACACCGGCAGCAGGTCGAGGTCGAGTTCGTCGCTGATGCCGGCGCTGGCGGCCAGCAGCGCCAGTGCGTCGGCCGGCACAGCGGCCGGCGCGTCCGGTTCGGGTTCGGATTCAGGTTCAGGTTCGGGTTCCGGTTCCGGTACCGGTACCGGCATTGCTGGCGGCGCGGCCGGCGCCATGTCGAACACGGAATCGAACAGGTCGTCGATATCGCTGGTGTCGGGCGCCGGCGGCAGCTTGATGCGCGCTGGCGGCGCGTCGGCTGGCGGCGGCGCAGCACCCTGGCCCGGCCCGTCGGCCACGATGCTGGCATAGGTGGCGGCAAACAGCGCGTCGAGGCCGGACACCGGCGCGATCGGCGCCGCGCCATCTTCCATGATGCTGGCATAGGTGGCCGCAAACAGCGCGTCCAGGCCGGTTTCAGGTTCTGCCTTGGCTTGCGCCGTGGCCGGCGGCGCCGTCAGCGCGCGCCACAATGTGTTGAGTTCCTCGACCAGCGCCGGCTGGGCCGGCGCCAGGTCGCCCAGCGCAAACGCCTGCAGCATGTGCGCGATGCCTTGCGTGGCCCGATCGAGCACATCGTGCTGCGCAGCGGCCAGCCCGGCACGCGGCGCCACCACCGTTTCGATGGCGATTTCCAGCGCATGCGCCAGGTCGCGCAAGGCCAGGAACCCTACCGTGCCCGAGGTGCCGGCCAGCGTATGCACGGCCTGCAGCGCCTCGGCGCTGACGGCGCGCTGTTCATGGCGCCACTCGCCGAAGTCGCGCGTGAGCACGCGCAGCAGTTCATCCGTCTCGGCCAGGTAAATGTTGTACAGCGGCAGGCTGATGCGCAGCTCGCCCACGTGTTTCAGGTTGTCGTCGGGCGCCTCACGCAAGGCTGGCGCGGTAGCCAGCGGCAGGCCGATCACATTGCCGTTGCTGGCGACCGCTGCTGGCGCAGCCTCCTTGCCGGGAGCCCGCCGCTTGCGCAATTCGAACGGCCCGCCTTCGCGCACGCGCTCGGCCGCGTCGATCAGCATGCCCGCTTCCCGTCCGCGCGCGCCGCCGCCCTCCAGTTCGGCCACCCATTCGCTGAGCTGGTACCAGCCATAGTTGAGCAGTGTGAACAGGTCGTCGCTGACGGGCTGCGCTTCGGCCAGCCAGGTATTGAGCACGCGTTCGATGGCGCCGGCCGCCTCGGCAAACTGGGCCAGGCCGATCATGCGGCTGCTGCCTTTCAGCGTGTGCCACGAGCGGCGCAGCATGGCCAGGTGTTCGCCGCTGCCGGCCTCGGCGCGCAGCGCGGCCATGCTGGTGTCGATAAAGGCCAGCACTTCGCGCGCCTCGGCCAGAAATATCTCGAGCATCTCGGCGTCGACATCGCCGGCGCCGGGCGCCGTGGCTTCGCCTTCGGCGTGCAGGTCCGGCGCCGGCGGCAAGGCCTGGTCCAGTACCGGCACGGGGACGCTGCCGGCGGCGGCCACCTTTTCAAATGGCAGCGCGCGGAAAGCGCCGCTGGCCGCATCGAACTGGAAGCGCGCCCTGGCTGCCTGCGCATTGCGGCCCAGCATGTCGACAAAGAATCCCAGTGCACTGACGTTTTGCGCGATCTCGTCGAGCGCTTCCAGTGGCGCCTGGGTGCCGCCTTCGAGCAGCCGCAGCACGTCAGCGTCCACCTGCTCCACGGCGGCGCCGGCAGCCGTCTGCTCGAGTTCCTCGAGCGTGCGCCGCATCGGTGCGAGCAGCGGCGCCACGCCGGCCAGTTCCGCGCGCCGGCCAATATCGGCGTAATAAGCGTTGAGCAGCTGCTCGACCTGGCGCAGGCCCGCCTTCATGGTGTCGGCCAGCGCGGCCGCGGTCTGTCCCTGCGCGATCTGGCGCGACAGCTCGCCCTGCGCCGGCGCGGGCGCCTCGCCGGCCAGCAGCGCCTGCAGGCGCGCGGCGATGGTTTCGGCATTGCCGGCGAAATCGTCGGGCAGGCGGCGCAATTGATCCAGGCCGGTTTCGGCAAACAGCAGCGCCGTGTCCATTTCTTCGGCCAGTGGCGAACCGCGCCCGCTGGCCAGCACTTGCGTCGCGGCTTGCGCGCACTGGCGCAGCAGGCTGGCCAGCGGCGCCACCTTCAGGGCATCGGCATGCCGCGCCACGTCATCGAGCGCCTGGGCGAAGGAGTCGCCCGGCCCGGCGCCGTCCCAGCTGGCGCGCGCCTGCGCCAGCGCCGCGCGCGCCGCGTGCAGGGCGTCCTGGTCGACCTGGCCATAGCGGCGCGCTTCCACGTCGTCCGGCACCAGGCCATCGAGTCCGAACGCGTCGCGCAGTTGGTGCGCCGCCGGGGTCGGCTCAGGGGTGGCGGCAATCAGGAACAGCGCATCGCGCAGCAGCTTGTCGGGCAGGCTGGCCGTGCCTTGCGCCAGATGGCGCAACTGCAGGTTGACCAGGCCGAACAGCTGTTTCATGTACAGGCTGTCGCCGCCCTGGCCGGCCGCCGCCAGGCCTGCCACAGCCTGCATCACGAACCAGAAAGTACGCGCGGCAGGCTCGGCTTGCGCGTCGGCCACCAGCTGCAAGGTGTCGTGCAGGGCCTGTGCATGCAGCTGCCGCGCATCCAGGTCAGGCGCCTTCAAAAACGGCAGCAGCGACTTTTCAAAGCGCGATCGCCAGGCAGGATAGTCGGCGGCGATGACCGGATCGGCCAGCGCAATCGCGTGGGACTTGCCTGCCGGCGGGAAAAACAGTTCGGCCGGATGCACGCGCTCAAAGCCCAGCATGGTTTGCAGTGCGCGGTAGTAAGGAAACAGGCGGGTCGCTTGCGGCGGCGCGCCGGCCAGCAGGTCTTCCAGGTATTCGACCAGCGCCTGGTACAGCTCGGCCACCACCTGCGCATGGTCGACCGTATATTCCAGTGTACCGTCGCGAAAGCGCGTCAGCGCCTGTTCCGCGCCGGCCGTCAGCAATCCGGCGCCGGCCACGTCGACCATCACCAGCGCGCCATGCGCCTGGTGCAGGTGCGAGCGCGCATGCTGCAGGGCGGTCGCGCGTTCCTCGCGTTCGCGGCCGCCCGCTTCGAACAGGGCGGTCCGGGAGCGGCCCAGCGCTTCGCGGATTTCCACCATCACCCAGGACAAGGGCTCGCTGTCAAACGGCTTGGAGTGCTGCGGCCTGGACTGCTGCGAATTGTCTGCTGTGCTCATGCATGCCTCGGTAAAGAATTCATAACGCGAAAATCGGCGCGCGCCGGGCCCTGGCTCAGGCGGCGACGCGGAAGCGCGACACCGAATTTTTCAGCTCCTGCGCCAGCAGCGACAGTTTATGAATCGACTGCGCCGTTTGCTGCGTGCCATCCTGGGTCTGTTCCGTCACGCTCAGGATATGCTGGATGTTCAATGCCACGCCGCTGGCCGAACCGGCCTGCGTGCCGGTGGCGAACGACATGCCCTGGATCAGTTCGGCCAAATGCTTCGACACCTGGCTGATATCGTTCAGCGCGGCGCCGGCCGCGTCCGACAGGCGCGCCCCTTCCACCACGCCCTGGGTCGATTTTTCCATCGCCCGCGTCGCATCCTGGGTATCGGCCTGGATGGTGCGCACCAGCGCGCCGATCTGCTTGGCGGCGCCGGCCGAGCGTTCGGCCAGGCGCTGCACTTCCTCGGCCACCACCGAAAAGCCGCGCCCTGCCTCGCCAGCCGATGCGGCCTGGATGGCGGCGTTCAGCGCCAGCACATTGGTCTGCTCGGTGATGTCGGAAATCAGTTCGGTGATCTCGCCGATCTCCTGCGACGATTCGCCCAGGCGCTTGATGCGCTTGGAGGTGTCCTGGATCTGGTCGCGGATTTCATGCATGCCCTTGATCGCGTTTTCCACCGCCGTCGAGCCTTGCAGGGCGGCCGCCACCGACTGGCGCGCCACGTCGGCCGACACACTGGCCGACTTCGACACTTCCGTGATCGCATTGGCCATATTGACCACCGTGGCGCTGACGCCCTGGATTTCGCGCGACTGCTGCTGCGAGGCGATCAGCAGTTTGCTCGATATGCTCTGCGCCTGCGTCGAGGCGCGGTTCACCTGTTCGGCAGTGGCGGTGACGCGCCCCACCAGGCCGCGCAACTCCTCGACCGTGTAGTTGACGGAATCGGCAATCGCGCCGGTGATGTCTTCCGATACCGTTGCCTGCACCGTCAGGTCGCCATCGGCCACTTTCTGCAATTCGTTCATCAGGCGCAGGATCGCCGCCTGGTTCTGGTCGTTCTGCGCCTTGGCCGCTTCTTCCTTTTCCTGCGACAGCAGGCGCCGGATTTCCGCCTCCTGGCGGCGCCGCTCGGCGTCGCGCGTGCGGTTGGCCGAGTCCTGCAGCAGCACGCGGCCCATGCCGGCCGCCGCGATCAGGGTCAGCAGCACGCCGCCCACCATCAGCCAGAACGGGGTACCCAGCGCTTCCTGGTTCACATGGTACATCTGCTGCAGCAGGGTCAGGCGCTGGCGCAGGTCTTCGTTCTCGCTGAAGATCAGCTGCTCGGCGCTCTTGGCCGCACTGAATTTGTCAAGACCGTCGAGCAGGGTCGAGACCTGCTTCTGGTAGCTGTCGAAGCCCGCCTTGAGCGCCACCAGCTGCTCGCGCAATTGCGCGTCGCGCGTGGGCGCCAGCTGCAGCGCGGCGCTGCCATCGAGCAGGCCATCGACGGCGGCGCGGAAATACGTGGTGTCGCGGCCCAGCGCGAATGCCGTTTCGGAACTGATGCTGCCCGAGCCGATAAAGCCGCTGGCGCTGCGGCTCATGCGCTGGGTCAGCATCATCAGGCGGCCGATCACGGCCAGCTCGCGCGCATTGCCGCCCTTTTGCACCTTGAGCGCGGCAATTTCTTCGGTCTGCGCCAGCAGCGCCGGCGAACGCGCGTTCAGCTGCTGCAAGGTGCGGTCGAAGTCGCCCAGCTCCGCTTTCAGGCGCAGGATGGTGCCGGCCGCGCGGTCACTGCTGGCCCATTTTTTACGCGCGTCGGCCACCGCCGCCAGCAGGCCGGCGCGCGATTCGCCGATATCGCGGCCATGATAGGTGCCGCCGCGTACCATCAGGCGAAAATCCTGGTTCAGTTCATTGCGGCTTTCCTCGAGCTGGCGGAACGCTTCGGGATTGCCCTGCACCGCATTCGGCGCCGCCTTGCCCAGGCGCTGCGAGTGCATCAGCGCGTCGCTGGCCAGCTGCGTCTGCGCCGAGGCGATATTGCTGTTGCGCGTGTTGAGACCGACAAACAGCAGGCTGGCGGCCAGGCTCAGCGCCATCACGGTGGTCAGGATCGACAGCTGGCGCTGCAGCGGCAAGTGGCCGATCAGCGGCAGTTTCAGGTCGGCCGCCGGCGCGCTGGCCAGCGTCTTGCGCCGGCCCAGCGCATCGCGCAGGCGCAGCGGCAGGTCGTTCGGCGCCACCGCCTCGGCCAGCACGGCGGCTGGCGGCTCGGCCGGCGGCGCAACGTCGGCCAGGATCGAGGAATGGTCGCCCATCAGCGCATATCCTTGACAGCAAGAGCACCGGCAAAGCCGGCGTCGAGAAAACGTTCCGCCTGCGCCAGCTGCGCCAGGTCCAGGCGCAGCCACTGCTGCTGTTCGCTGTCGCGCAGCGCGTGCGCGGCCCACGGAAAAGCCGCCATGTCCGGCGGCGGCGCCACGGCGCGCATGCCGCGCTGCTGGCGCAGGCCCAGCACGCGCTCGACCAGCACGGCGCAGTCCAGCCCGAGCCGCGGCGCAAACGTGATCAGGCGGCTGTCGGCCTTGATGGCGCCAGCCGGCTCGCCCATGTAGCGCGCCAGGTCGATGATGGCCGTCAGGCGTCCGCGCATGGCCGCCAGTCCCAGATACCAGTCCTGAGCCAGCGGCACGCCCTGGATGGCCAAACCGGCCGGGATCACGATTTCACCGAGCTGCGTCAGGTCGAGCAGGCAATGGCGTCCGCCCAGCACTACGCCCAGGTCCTTGCGCCCGGCCAGCGCGCCGCTGCGCGCGGCCTGCACCCGTTCGAGCAACTGCAGCTGGTACTGGCGCAAGCGGCCATGCCGCGCGCCGCCCTCGAAGGGCTGCGCTACGGAAGCGGCCATGCCGGGCGTGATCTGCATGGGTCAGGACAGCGCCGCGATCTTGGCCAGCAGGTCCGCTTCGACCACCGGCTTGACCAGGTAATCGCGCGCGCCCTGGCGCAGGCCCCAGATGCGGTCTGTCTCCTGGCTCTTGCTGGAACAGATAATCACCGGCACGTGTTCGAGTTCCGGGTCGCGCGCAATCGCACGCGTGATCTGGAAGCCATTCGCACCCGGCATCACCACATCCATCAGGATCAGGTCGGGCCTGGCCTGCTTCAGCTGCGCCAGCGCATCGGCGCCGTCTTGGGCCGTGGAGACGGCGTAACCGGCGCGCACCAGCATCTCGCTCAGGTAGTAACGTTCCGTCGGCGAATCATCGACGATCAGAATTGTATGTATGGCCATCTGTTTTTCTGCTTCCTGCTGCGTTGAATATGTCATGTTAAGAACCGGCGGCCAGATGCTGCCGCACGGCCGCCAGCAACGCTTCGCGCGCCAGCGGCTTGGCCAGGCAGGCGCTGGCGCCGGCCAGGCTGCCGCGCGCCCGGTCGAACAAACCCTCTTTCGACGACAGCATCAGCACCGGCGTGGCATGAAATCCGGCGCTCGCCTTCACCAGCGCGCAGGTGCGGTAGCCATCGAGGCGCGGCATCAGGATGTCGCACACGATCAGCGCCGGCCGCCAGTCATCGATCTTGGCCAGTGCATCGAAGCCATCCTCGGCCAGCACCACCTGGTAGCCGGCGTCGCGCAGATAGCTGCCCACGCAGGTACGCATGGTGGCGCTGTCGTCGATCACCAGGATGGTCGTGCCGCCGGCGTCACGCAGCGGTGTCGTCACGGCTTGTTCACGGGTTGTTCATATTTATTCATTCGGCAATCATTCACACCATAGCATAGGCTGTCGCCGCATGCTGCGCTGCCACAGCCATGGCGCGCAACATGACTATCGTATAAAATTGCTTAAATAGCCACCATCTCGAAGTCGTCCTTGCGCGCGCCGCATTCCGGGCAGGTCCAGTTCATCGGCACATCGGCCCAACGCGTGCCGGGAGCAATGTCTTCGTCTGGCAGGCCGGCCGCTTCATCATAAACCCAGCCGCAAATAAGACACATCCACGTCTGGTATTGCTGCGTTGTTTCGTTGCTACTCACGTTCTGCCACCCTTCAATCAAGTAAAATGCTGAATTAGGTATCTTAATCTACCCGCCGTGCAAAACCAAACTTCTCCTCTCATATTAAGCTTCGGCGTGTCCGATCCCGTCGGCGCGATCGGCATCCAGGCCGACCTGGCCACCTTTGCCGCATTCGGCTGCCATGGCCTGTCGGTCACCACGGGCCTGCTGATCAGCGATACGGCCCGCGTCGAAGACATGCAGGCGGTCGATCCGGACTGGGTCTCGGACCAGGCCCGCGTGCTGCTCGAAGACATGTCTGTCGCCGCCATCAAGATCGGCGCGCTGGGCAGCGTGGAAAACGTCACGGCGATCGCCGAAATCGTTTCCGACTACCCGAACGTGCCTTTGATCCTCGATCCCTTCATTTCGGCGCTGCCGGAGCAGGGCATGGACGACGAGGATATCCTGACCGCCGTGCGCCAGCTCCTGATCCCGCAAACCACGCTGCTGGTGCTCTCGCCGGTGGAGCTGGAACGCCTGGCCGAAACGTGGCGCGACAGCGACCCGTCCGACACCCTGCAGAACGATGTCGACTACCTGGTCGCCCTGGGTTGCGAATACGTGCTGGTGACCTGCATGCCGGCCGACGCCAGCAAAAGCGGCACCGGCGAAGGCAAGCTGCGCGCCAATACCCTGTTCGGCGAAGACGGCGTGGTGCGCCACGATGTCTGGCGCCACCTGCCCGGCATCTTCAACGGCGCCGGCAGCACGCTGTCGGCCGCGGCCACCGCGCTGCTGGCGCTCGATAACGGCCAGGACCAGCAGGGCCAGGACGGCGACCAGAGCGACGTGCAGCAGGCGGTAGTGGCGGCGCAGGAATTCACGGCCGGCGCGCTGACGCATGCGCGGCGCTTCGGCATGGGCAAGCTGGTGCCGAACCGCCTGTTCAAGGCCGGCATCTGACGCTCCCACACTTACAACCCATTCAAGGCATACTCATGACGACGACTTCCCACAACGACACCCTGTTTGCCCGCGCCCAGAAAACCACGCCGGGCGGCGTCAATTCGCCGGTGCGCGCTTTCCGTTCGGTGGGCGGCACGCCGCGCTTCATCACGCGCGCCGAAGGCCCGTACTTCTGGGATGCCGACGGCAAGCGCTATATCGACTATATCGGCTCGTGGGGCCCGGCGATTGTCGGCCACGCCCATCCTGACGTGGTGAAAGCGGTGCAGGATGCGGCCGCGCTGGGGCTGTCGTTCGGCGCGCCGACCGAAGGCGAAATCCTGATGGCCGAGGAAATCACGCGCCTGGTGCCATCGATCGAACAGGTGCGCCTGGTGTCGTCGGGCACGGAAGCGACCATGAGCGCGCTGCGCCTGGCGCGCGGCGCCACCGGCCGCGACAAGATCGTCAAGTTCGAAGGCTGCTACCACGGCCACGCCGACTCCTTGCTGGTGAAGGCCGGCAGCGGCCTGCTCACCTTCGGCAACCCGACCTCGGCCGGCGTGCCGGAAGACTTCGTGAAACACACGCTGGTGCTCGACTACAACAACGTCGAACAATTGAAGGACGCTTTCGACAGCTTCGGCAGCGAAATCGCCTGCGTGATCGTCGAGCCGGTGGCCGGCAACATGAACCTGGTGAAAGCCACGCCCGAATTCCTGCAGGCGATGCGCGAGCTGTGCACGCAGCACGGCGCGCTGCTGATTTTCGACGAAGTCATGTGCGGCTTCCGCGTGGCGCTGGGCGGCGCGCAGGCGCTGTACGGCATCAAGCCGGACCTGACGGCCCTGGGCAAGGTGATCGGTGGCGGCATGCCGGTGGCGGCGTTTGGCGGCAGTGCCGCGCTGATGCACAATATGGCGCCGCTGGGCGCCGT
This sequence comes from Janthinobacterium sp., assembly GCF_031995485.1. Lineage (NCBI taxonomy): Bacteria > Pseudomonadati > Pseudomonadota > Betaproteobacteria > Burkholderiales > Oxalobacteraceae > Janthinobacterium > Janthinobacterium sp. The sequence goes on along the minus strand of NZ_DAMAGB010000019.1, from coordinate 42,644 downwards.
CTACCAGGCCGGCACGCTGTCGGGCAATCCGGTGGCGGTGGCCGCCGGCATGACGACCCTGAAACTGATCCAGCAGCCGGGCTTCTACGAGCAGCTGGGTGCCACCGCCAAACGCCTGGCCGACGGGCTGACGGCAGCGGCGAAAGAAGCGGGCGTGGTGTTCTGCGCCGACGCCATCGGCGGCATGTTCGGCATCTATTTCAGCGAAACGCCGCCAGGCAGCTATGCCGAAATGATGGCCGGCGATCGCAGCAAGTTCAACGCCTTCTTCCACGCCATGCTCGACGAGGGCGTGTACTTCGCGCCAGCCGCTTTCGAGGCGGGCTTTGTCTCGGCGCAGCATGACGACGCCGTGATCGACGCCACCATCGCCGCCGCGCGCAAGGTGTTTGCGGCATTGAAGTAATCCTGTTGAAGTAATCAGCTGTTTTTCGCGGCGGCCGTCCTGGCCGCCGCAGCACTCTCCCGTGTTCCCCTCTCTCCTGCTATATTCACTGCATAAAAAAGGAGACTGCATGGACTATGTGATCGGTGTCGATATCGGCACGCAAAGCACCAAGGCTTTACTGGTTGACAGCACGGGCGCCATCGTCGCCCAGCATGCGCACGGCTACCAGGTCGATACGCCCAAACCCCTGTGGGCCGAACAGTGGCCCGCTGTCTGGTACGACGCCGTGGCCGCCTGCGTGCGCGAAGTGGCGGCAAAAAGCGGCGTGGCCGCTGCCGCTATCAAGGCCATCTGCGTCAGCAGCCTGTATGGCGGCTCCGGCATTGCCGTCGACGAGGCCATGCAGCCGCTGCATCCCTGCCTGATCTGGATGGACCGGCGCGCCACCGGCGAAGTGGAATGGGTCAACCGGCATGTGGACCTGGCTCGCCTGCACGCGGTGACCAGCAATGGCGTCGACAGCTACTACGGCTACACCAAGATGCTGTGGCTGAAAAACCACCGGCCCGACGTCTGGCAGCGCACGCGCTACCTGCTGCCGCCGAACAGCTATATCAATTACCTGCTGTGCGGGGAAGTGGCGGTCGACCATAGTTCGGCCGGCAATATCGGCGGCGTGTACGACATGGCGGCGCGCGGCTGGTCCAACGAAATGCTCGACGCGCTCGGCATCCCGGCACGCATAATGCCCGAGCGCCTGGTCGATTCGTCCGAAGTGGTCGGCACGCTGCTGCCGCAGGTGGCCGCACAACTGGGCCTGCTGCCCGGCACGCCGGTGGTGGCCGGCGGCGTCGATGCGGCCGTGGCCACCTTTGCCGCGGGCGTCAGCCGCGCCGGCCAGCATGTGGCGATGATCGGCACCAGCATGTGCTGGGGCACCATCCGGCAAGAGGCCGATGCCGGCCATGGCCTGATCAGCATGCCCCATGTGTTCAACAGCCAGCACGATCTGTATGTGTTTGGCGGCGCAATCACGGCCGGCGCCTCCGTCAGCTGGTTCCGCGACGAATTCTGCCAGGCCGATGTCGACGACGCCAAGCGCCAGGGCTATCAGGATGTGCACCAGCTGATGGAAGAAAACGCCGCCAAAGTGCCGCCCGGCGCCGAGGGCGTGCTGTTCCTGCCCTACCTGATGGGCGAGCGCAGCCCGATCTGGGATGCGAAAGCGAGCGGCGCATTCCTGGGCCTGAACCTGTACCATGGCCGCGCCCACCTGTACCGCGCCGTATTGGAGGGCGTGAGCTTTGCGCTGAAGCACAATATCGACGCGGGCAGCCAGGGCGCCGCCACGCTGGACGACAAGCTGATCGTGGTGGGCGGCGCGGCCCACTCGCCGCTGTGGATGCAGATCATCGCCGACATTACCGGCTACCAGGTTTACACCATTGCCGAAAACGTCGAGGCGGCGCTGGGCGCGGCACTGCTGGCGGCATTGGGTACGGGCTTGATCACGCGCGAGACGGCGCAGCAGGGCTGGGTCACGCTGGTGCCGCGCAGCACGCCGCAGCCTGACGCCAGCGCCGCCTACCGGCGCACCTTCAGTCTGTACCGCGATGCCTATCCGGCCCTGCAAAACCTGATGCATGGCCTGCACCAGGGCGCGCAGGATTGAACACTGCCAAAGGATAGGCACCATGCGACCAACAAAACCCGGCTGCGCAAAAAACAACAGCCGGCATAATTGCCAAGCAGCCGCTTCCAGCATTACAATGAGAATAATTCTTATTTGCAATCACGAAACGACTGCCCATGCCGGCCGCCTATCCCGCCTCTCCCCAGCCCGTTGCCTCCCTGTATGCCGACCATCATGGCTGGCTGCAGGCCTTGCTGCGCCGGCGCCTGGGCAATGGTTTCGACGCGGCCGACCTGGCGCATGACGCATTCGTACGCCTGCTGGCCAAACCACGCAGCTTCGACAGCTTCGACGGCGCGCGCGCCTATCTGAGCACGGTGGCGCGCGGCCTGTGCGTGGACCTGTGGCGGCGCCGCGAAATCGAACAGGCCTGGCTGGCCGCGCTGGCGGCCCAGCCCGAGGCATACGCCTGCTCGGCCGAACAGCAGGCCAGCGTGCTGCAGGCGCTGGGCGAGGTCGACGCCATGCTGCGCAGCCTGCCCGCGAAAGTGGCGCAGGCCTTTGTGCTGGCGATGGTGCATGGCATGACGGACAAGGAAGTGGCGGCGCAACTGGGCGTGTCGGACCGCATGGTGCGCAAGTACATGGCCAAGGCGCTGCTGCACTGCATGCTGCTGGAAGCGTCAATGGAATCGGCGTGAGCACGCCCCACGCCGCCATGCAGCAGGCGGCCGAATGGTTTGCGCTGCTGCGCTCGGGCGAGGCCAGCGACAGCGACCGCCATGCCTGGCAAGCCTGGCTCAATCAGAAACGCGAACACCGCGACGCCTGGGCCCATGCCGAAACCATCGCGCAACGCTTCGAACCGATGCGCGCGCCGGAAGCGCGGCACGCCGCCGTCGATGCACTGTACGGCGCGCGCACGACATCGCTGTCGCGCCGGCGCGTGCTGGGCGTGCTGGCCATGCTCGGCGGCGGCGCGCTGCTGGGCGTCGAAGCGTGGCGCAGCCATCCCTTTTACCTGCTGGCGCAATACCGCACCGGCATCGGCGAAGTGCGCGCCATGACGCTGGCCGACGGCAGCACGGTGTGGCTCAATACGGCCAGCGCGTTCGACACCGACTACAGCGCCAGCCTGCGCCGCCTGCATCTGCTGGACGGCGAAATGCTGATCGAGACGGCCCACGACACCACGCGCCCTTTCGTGGTCGATACCGCGCACGGCCGCCTGCGCGCGCTGGGCACGCGTTTTACGGTACGTATCGTTGAAGACGCCAGCTTCCTGGCCGTGTACGGCGGCGCAGTCGAAGTGCGCAGCAGCGGCGGCACCACGCGCATCGTCAACGCCGGCAGCCAGGTCAGGTTCGGCGCAAGCGGGATCGGCGCCACAGAGGCGGCCGATCCGGCGCGCGCAGCGTGGTCGCGCGGCGTGCTGCTGGCCGATAACATGGCCTTGCAGGACGTGGTGGGCGAATTGAACCGCTATCACCGCGGCCATATCGGCGTCGCGCCCGAGGTGGCCCAGCTGCGCGTGCTGGGCGGCTATCCGCTGCACGACGCCGACAAAACGCTCAATATGCTGGCGGCCGTGCTGCCGCTGCGCGTGCGCCGCACCCTGCCATGGTGGACCACGCTGGAATCGGCATAAAAAATTATCGTCTGACGGTTCCGCATTTGGCGCGCTGGTTCGATACACAGGACAAGACGGCATCGCCGCATCCTTTTACCGAACCCTTGACCCCAACCTGTCCATGTCCAACTCTTCCTACCTGATGCGCCTGGCCGTTGCTGGTGCTTTTATGGCACCTGTCGCGGTGTACGCTCAACCAGCTGCGCCAGTGCGCGCCTACCAGATTCCCGCCGGCCCATTGAGCTCCGCGCTGGCCCGCTTTGTCGGCGAGTCCGGCATCCTGCTGGCCGGCAGCACCGGGCTGGCCACTGGCAAGACCAGCCCCGGCCTGCAGGGCAGCCATGGCGTGGCCGACGGCCTGAAGGCGCTGCTGGCCGGCAGCGGCCTGGAGGCAGTGCGTGGCAGCGATGGCACCTATACGCTGCGCCGCGCTGCCGCGCCTGCCGAAGTCGATGCCACCGGCTATGCGACCATGAGCGCGATCCAGATCGTCGGCGCGCGCGACAATACCAGCGAAGGCAGCGGCGCCTATGGCGGGCGCGCCCTGTCGCTGGGCAAGGACAACGCCAGCCTGCGCGAGACGCCGCACAGCGTCACCATCGTCTCGCGCCAGCAGATCGAAGACCAGGCCCTGACGGATCTCGCCGATGTGCTGCGCAGCACGCCCGGCATCGAAGTATTCAACACCGATTCGGAACGCGTCGGCTATTACGCGCGCGGCCAGGAAATCACCAACGTGCAGTTCGACGGCAATGCCGCCATCACGCCCGGCAGCGGCAACGGTTTCTATATCCAGCCCGACATGGCCACGCTCGACCACGCGGAGGTGCTGCGTGGCGCGGCGGGACTGATGCGCGGCGCCGGCAGCCCGTCCGGCGCCGTCAACCTGGTGCGCAAGCGCCCCACTTCGCAGTTTTCCGCCGGCGGCGCGGCCACCGTCGGCAGCTGGGACACCTACCGTGCCGAAGGCGATATCTCGGCGCCCTTGAATGCCTCGGGCAGCGTGCGCGGCCGCGTGGTGGCCGTCGAGGACCGCCGCCACCATTTCCAGAAGGCGCGCAAGTCCGGCAAGAGCGTGCTGTACGCGGTGGTGGAAGCGGACGTCGCGCCGGCCACCACCGTGCTGGCAGGCCTCGAATGGTCGACCCTGAAAACCAATGGCGCCTGGGGCAACCTGCTGGCCAATATCGACGGCAGCCCGATGCCGTTCGCGCGCGACACCTACCTGGGTTCCTCGGAAAACCACTGGGACCGCGAAAACAGACAGGCCTTCGCCAGCCTGGAACACGACTTCGGCAATGGCTGGAACGCCAAGGCCAGCTTCAACTTCATCAACATGAAGCGCATGCATGGCGCCGACGGCTATGTGCAGACGCTGATCTCGCGCAACGCAAAAGATCCGTCGAAGATCAACTACCAGATCAGCCGCTGCGGCGAAAAGGACTACACGGCGCAGCAGACCAGCTGGGACCTGTACGCCAGCGGCCCGTTCACCCTGCTGGGCCGCCAGCATGAACTGGTGGTGGGCGCCAACGGCACGCGCGACTATGCGCAGCCGACGGCCGGCTCCTGCAGCACGCTGGCAGGCCTGCCGTCGATGACGGGCCTCGATCCCTACACCTGGGACCCGTACCACGTGGCCATGCCGCCGATGCCCGCGTTTACCGGCACCTATGTCAAGAACCTGACCGAGCAGCAAGGCGTGTATGGCACCGCGCGCTTCAGCGTCAGCGACCCGTTGACCGTGATCGTCGGCGCGCGCATGAGCTGGTGGGACTACAAGCCGAACAACCGGGCCGGCGCCTACAGCGTCGACGCGGAATTGACGCCGTACGTGGCGGCCCTGTATGCGCTGAACCGGAACCTGAGCCTGTACGGCAGCTATGCCGATGTGTTCACGCCGCAGCGCGCTTTCGACCTCACCGGCAAGGCGCTGGCGCCGATCACGGGCCGCAATCTCGAACTGGGTGTGAAAGGCGAATTCTTCAATAAGAAGCTCAACACCAATTTCGCCATCTTCCAGCTGGAGCAGAATGGCAAGGGTGTCGACGATCTCGGTTCGCCCAACCCCTGCCTGCCCGAGTACAGCAATGGCTACTGCCAGGTCGCCCAGGGCGAACAGCGCAGCCGCGGCGTCGAGGCGGAAGTGTCGGGCCAGATCGGCAGCAACTGGAACCTGTCGGCCGGCTACACCCTGAACAACACGAAAAACGTGCGCGACACGGCCAGCAACACGGGCAAGGCGATCCGCACCACCACGCCGCGCCACCTGCTGCGTTTGTTCTCCAGCTACACCCTGCCCGGCGACCTGCACGCCTGGTCGGTCGGCGGCGGCATCAACCTGCAAAGCGAGATCACCAGCCAGAGCGGCACCGCCTTTGCGCGCCAGGGCGGCTACACCACCGCGTCGACGTTTGTCTCGTACCGCATCAGCCGCAACCTGCAAGCGCAGCTCAATGTCAGCAATCTGTTCGACAAGGTGTACTACGAGAAGATCCGCGAGTATGGCCCGGGCTACTACTATGGCGCACCGCTCGGGGCGATGCTGACGGTGCGTGGCCAGTACTAGGCACGATAGGCGTCTAGTCCGCACATTTTTACCCCAAAAGCAAGTTCTGTGGTCAGACCCTCAGGGTCTGACCCCGGCATTAGACCTTGGGGTGAATTTCAAGTTTCCACGCCGCTCCTGCCAGCAGCAGCCCCACCACCAGCGCCACCCAGTCAAAGCCCGCCAGAGCGACCTGGGTGGTCAGCAGATTCAAGGGCATCAGTCCGCACCACAATCCCGCCCCCAGCCATAACTGAAGCCGCCACATGCCACGCGTCGGACGCACCTGCGCCAGCAGCGCCGCCACGGCCCAGGCTCCGAAGAAGCAGGCGATCTCGCTGTCCGCGCGCTGCGCCATCTCGACCGGCAGCAGGCGGTTGGCCCAGAAAAACGCGGCAAACGCGATCGGCAGTCCGCCAATCGCGCCGAGATTGAGCGCTTCGACCAGCCGCAAGCCAAAACCCGTGCGCCCGGATTTCATTGCCTGCGCGCGCGTGCGCACACCCCACAGCACGGCGCCGGTGGCCACCATCACGCAGCCGGCCAGGCCGCACAGAAAGAACAGCACGCGCAGCAGCGGATCGGCAAAGCGTCCCAGGTGCAGCCCATACATGGCGCGCCGCGCTTCGGATGGCGTGATGGCGTCGTAGTCGGTAGCGGCGAGCAACTGGCCGGTGGCGCCCTGGAACAGGACGGTCGGCTCGATATTCGAAAATGACTGCCCTGCCTGGCGCGCAATCGCAATGGTGGCGTTGGCGTCACCCGGATAGTCGATCACGATGCGCCCTGGCTCTGCGCCGTGCCAGCGCGTACTTGCCTGCGCCAGCAGCGGCGGCAGTTCCGTCAATGGCGCGAGCTGGCCCGATGGCGTGACCTTGCGCGCCGTCTGCGGATACGCTTCCTTGAGCCACGTCTTCTGGTCGCTGCCATACAGCGCCTGTTTCGGCGCCGGCATATACATGAACATCAAGGTTACCAGCCCCGTATAGGTGATCATCAGGTGGAACGGCAGCGCCAGCACGGCCACCGCATTGTGCGCGTCCAGCCACGAGCGCTGTCCCTTGCGCGGACGGAAGGTAAAGAAATCCCTGAAGATGCGCCGGTGCGTGATCACGCCACTGAGGATGGCCACCAGCATGCCCATGGCGGCAATGCCGACGATCCAGCGGCCCCACACGATCGGCATATAGTGCAGATCGAAATGCAGGCGAAACAGGAAGTCGCCGCCCTCGGTGGCGCGCGGCGGCGGCAGCGCCATGCCGGTGAACGGATCGAGCAGCAGCTGATCCTGGCGCGCGCGGCGTTTTTTGGCGGCGGTCTTCGGCTCGACCCAGCTGACGGCGACTGCCGGCTGGCGCAGGCTGGGCAGCTCGATCACCCAGCGCGTCGCGTCGGGCGCATGCTGGCGCAGATAGTTCAGGGCCGATGCCGCCGCCTGCGCGGGTGGCACGGCTTTGGCGCTGGCGGCGGACTGCAGCTCCGGCTTCATCCACAAACTGATTTCATCGCGGTAGTACGAGGCCGTACCGCTCATGAACACCATCAGCAGCAGCCAGCAGACAAACAGCCCGGCCCAGGTATGCAGCCACGCCATCGCCTGGCGCCAGTGACCGCGCTTGCCGAATACGCACAGAATGATCGCGGCGTAGACCAGGAAGGAGACCAGGGTGGCGGTCATCACCGCATCGACGCGGCTCTGTGGAAGCAGCACGGCCAGCAGCCAGGTGATGGCGACGGTCAGGGCATAGCCGCCAGCGATGGCGGCCAGCAGGCGCGCAAAGACGCGCAGGCGGTAGCGGGTGGAGTCTGGCAAAGGCATGGGAGGGTGGCTTTCATCGGTTCATCAGTGGCGCGTACGCCTTGTTGATGAATCGGATGAAGCCTTTAAAAGCGGAACCCCAGGAGCAAAAACTGGAGTCGGACGGGGACGCCGAGTCCCTCAGGGTCCGACCCCGGCAGTTCGCCGTTGGGGGTAAATATTCAAACGGCTGCACCTTCCATGATACTGGCCACCAGTGCCGGCAGCTTGGCCATATCACTGAACACATGCTTTGCCCCAGCCGCTTTCAAACGCGCTTCCTGCCCCTCGGCGATATGCCCGCCACCGATAAAGCCCAGCACCGTCATGCCGGCGGCTGCCGCAGCGGTGACGCCGGTCACGCTGTCTTCCAGCACCAGGCATTGGCCTGGCGGCACGCCGAAGCCGGCGGCGGCGGCCAGGTACAGGCCCGGGTGCGGCTTGGCGTGGCCGACCAGGTCGGGCGTGAAGTAGCGGCCGCCGAACAGGCCGGCCATGCCGGTACGGGTCAAGGCGGAATGCACGCGCGCGCTGACGCTGTTCGAGGCGACGGCTTTCGGCAGGTCGATGGCGGCCAGCGCCTGCGCCACGCCGGGCACGGCGCTCAGTTGTTCGTCGCACATGACGTTGACGGCGTGGCCAATGGCCAGCAGTTCTTCTTCCGGCAACTGCGGCAGTCCCAGCTCCGTATAAATATCATGCATCAGCGGCACCAGGCGCAGGCCCAGCCGCGGTTCGATCAGGCCTTGCAGCGTCACGCCGGCAGGCAAATTGGGCAGGCGCGGCGCCAGCAGGGACAGCAGCGCCTGCAGCGCCACGGCTTCGCTGTCGATCAAAACGCCATCGCAGTCGCTGATCAGGTGGGTGTAAGGGCTGTGGTGGGGAACGGTGTCCGGCATGCATGCTCCAGTTGGTGCGCCATCAGGGAACGATGGCGCGGATCATTCGGCACACAAGCTGTTGCTTTTATCTAAATTTTGGAGGCATACTTCAGCTTGTTCTGATCGCTTGAATCAGACCCAACCGGAACCCATGCCATGAAGCACAACAGCTTGCAGAACCATCGATTATCCCTGATTTCGGCCATGGCCGCGTTTGCGCTGTCCGCTACCGTCGCGCTGCCTGCGCTGGCGGCGGACGACCAGGCCGACGTCTTGAGCCTGGTGCGCCAGCATGTGGCGGCGCAGACGCAGTTCGATGTACCGGCCCTGGCCGCGCTGACGGCCGACAATTACGTGGAAGTGTCGCCGATGGGCGAAGTCGATACGCGCGAGAAGATGCTGGCCTTTTATGCGCCGGAAAAAAAGACCGCCACGCCCGTCATCACGGTCGAGGAACCGCTGGTGCGCGTGAGCGGTGATACGGCCGTCTTGATCGGCAAGCTGGCAATTTCCGTCAATGCCGGCGGCCAGCAGCGCCAGATGGCCATGCGCGCCAGCTATGTGGCGGTCAAGCAGGGGCAAGCATGGAAGCTGATGTCGGCGCAGTACACGGGGATTGCCCCGAAGCGGCCGGCGCAATAATCGAGGCATCAACAATGTTGTCGGATTACGCGCTTGCGCGCTAATCCGACCTGGGTGAGACCACGATAATTTCCACGGTCGCAGGTTGCATCAGGCGGGGCCGCCGAGGCCCGCAGGGCCGTGATCCAACAACATCGTTGACCGTTTATTTCAACCATCCCCGATGGCGGAAATACAGGAACGGCGCGATCGCGCTGGTAATCATCAGGCCCCAGGCCCATGGATAGCCGAACGTCCATTCCAGCTCCGGCAGGAACTTGAAGTTCATGCCGTACACGCTGGCGATCAGGGTTGGCGGCAGGAAAGCCACGCTGGCCACCGAAAAGATCTTGATGATCTTGTTCTGGTTGATGTTGATGAAGCCGACGGTGGCGTCCATCAGGAAGTTGATCTTGTCGAACAAAAACGAGGTATGGCCGTCCAGCGATTCGATATCGCGCAGAATCTGGCGCGCTTCCTCGAACTGCTCGGAATTGAGCAGGCGGCCGCGCATCAAAAAGCTGACGGCGCGGCGCGTATCCATCATGTTGCGGCGGATCCGGCCGTTCAAGTCTTCCTCGTGGGCGATCGCGTTCAGCGCTTCGGCCGCGTGCGCATCGGTAAATTCCTTCTGCAGCACGCGCGTGCTGACTTCTTCCAGGTTCTGGTAGATGCCTTCCAACACGTCAGCCGAATATTCGGCGTCGGTGGCGTACAGGTCCAGCAACACGTCCATGTAGTCGGCGATCGAGCCGGGCCGCGAACGGGCGCGCATGCGCACCAGGCGGAACACGGGCAGGTCGTCCGTATGCATCGAGAACAGGATTTTTCGGGCCAGGATAAAGGCGACCGTGATCACGCGCGACGGGCCGTCATCCTCTTCCAGCAGGAAATCGGTGCGCAGGTGCAGGTCGCCGTTTTCCGCTTCGTAGTAGCGGGCCGACGCTTCGATATCCTTGACTTCGTCTTCACCCGGCAAGGTGACGTTGTAGGTGGCCTTGACCCAAGCCCGTTCATCATCGGTCGGGTCGGTCAGGTCCACCCACACCGGTTCGGCATTTTCAAGGTCTGCGCGGCTGTCGATCGGCACCTGGTTGAGCCGGCCATTCTGTAATACAAAGACATTGATCATGCGCGCTCTCAGCCGGATGTTGGGTTATCGTGGTAGGTGTGGCGCTGGCGCCAGAAATCAAAACAGCGCAAGTGTACTCGCAAAGGCCTTTTCACGACCACCCCCGCGCCTGCCTTTTTCACCGAAATAGTGCGGCGCAGCATCCATACCACGCTGCCTTTCTGGCATGCTTGCCTATTCGGACACGCCGCTCGCTGGGCAAAATCATAGTGGTAACTTATTGCGGCAGCTCCGCCGCGCCCATGCGGCGCAGGATCACGCCGGTGCGCCGGTTCAGGTAGCCCGTGTCGCGATGGCGGTCGTAATAGCGCGGATTGGGCAGCATCACGGCCAGCCTGGCCGCCTGGCCCGCGTTCAGCCTGGCCGCCGTGGTGCGGTAGTAGTGGCGTGCCGCCGCTTCCGCGCCAAACGTGCCGCTGCCGAACTCCACCACGTTCAGGTAAATTTCAAAGATGCGCTGCTTGTCCATCAGGCTTTCCAGCATGTAGGTAATGATCAGCTCCTGGCCCTTGCGCACATAGCTGCGCGAACCGGACAGGAACAGATTCTTCGCCAGTTGCTGCGTGATGGTCGAGCCGCCGGCCACCACTTTCTGCTTCTTGCTGTTTTTCTCGTAGGCCTTTTGCAGCGCCTCCCAGTCCACCCCTTCATGTTCGGAAAAGTTCGCGTCTTCCGAAGCGATAATGGCGCGCTTCAGGTTATTCGAGATGCGCTCGTACGGCACCCAGGTCTGCTGGATCACCGCTTTCGGATTTTTTTCCTGCAGGGCGGACAGCTGCTCGCGCATGAAGGCGGTGCTGCTCGGGTTATGGTCGACCCACCACCAGATCTGCAGGAAGAAATACAGCTGTACCACGATAAAGGCCAGCACCGGCACGATAAACAGCCATTTGATCCAGCCATAGCGGCTGGCGGACGCGCCCTTGCGCGCGCCCTTCTTGCCCGCCTTCACAGCGCGCCGCGCAGCAGCGCCAGCAAGTCCTGCGTTGCGGGCCGCACGCCGCGCCACACATAAAACGCTTCGGCCGCCTGCTCGACCAGCATGCCCAGGCCATCGCGCACCTGCGCGCCGTTCTCTGCTGCAAAGTCCATGAACACGGTCGGCGCCGCGCCATACATCATGTCCAGCGCCAGCGTGTTGGCCGCGAACACGGCCGGCGGCACCGGCGGCAGGTCGCCGGCCAGGCTGGCCGAGGTGGCGTTGATGACGAGATCGAACACGCCGTCGGGCTGCTCGAAGCCGCCCGCGCGCAAGGCGCATCCGGCCGGCACGGCATCCTGGAATTGTTCGACCAGCCTGGCCGCCGTGGCGACGGTGCGGTTGGCGATAAAAATTTCCGCAGGCTGCTCCTGCAGCAGCGGCAGCACCACGCCGCGCGCCGCGCCGCCGGCCCCCAGCAGCAGCACGCGCTTGCCAGCAACAGCTACACCGGCATTGCGCACGATATCGGCCACCAGGCCGGCGCCATCGGTATTGTCGCCAAGAATGACGTCACCATCGAAGCGCAGCGTATTGACCGCGCCGGCGGCCCTGGCGCGCGGCGTCAGTTCGGTGGCCAGTGCGCAGGCGTCGAGCTTGAACGGCACCGTGACATTGGCGCCGCGGCCGCCTTCGGCCGCAAAGCCGCGCGCCGCCAGCGCAAAGCCGTCCAGCGGCGCCAGCCGGCGTTCATAGACGATGGCCTCGCCCGTCTGCTGGGCAAAGGCGGCATGGATGGCGGGGGATTTACTATGGGCAATCGGGTTGCCGAACACGCAATACGCGTCGGGAGTGATCTCTTGGGTGCTCAATTGCCGCCGCCTGTCAGGTTAGCTTCCATTTTTTCTTCGCGGGTAAATTTGAATCGGGTAATGACGACCCACAGATCATCCTTGTCGCTCGACAGCATGTTCGGCGGAAAACGCCCGAACGGCGCCGCGCGGCGCACGATGGCGATCGCCGCCGCATCGAGCGCCGGATTGCCCGAGCTTTTCTCGACGCGGATGCCGCCTTCCTTCTGGTAAATAGTGCCGTCCTGGAAGATCGGGATATACACGACCAGCTCGCCATACATCTTGCGGCCGTTTTTCTGCGGAAAATTCAGCGTGCCGATATCCTCGACCCGCTTTTGCAAGGTCTTGTAATACATGGCATAGCCGACCTCCTGCGTGCTGGGCGTAATGAAGGTCTTGCGCGGGCGCTTGTTCTGGTCTTCCACGGTCTGGCTGATTTCGGCCGCCATGCGCGCAATCGCCTTGCTGCTCTCCAGCAGATCGGAGCCCGTCGCCAGCGGATTGGGCTTGTCCTTTTCCGTGATCGGCGCCGCGCTGTAAGGCGTGGTCTTGTGCGCCTGCGTCAGCAGCTCCTGCTGCTTCTGCTCCAGCTCGGTAATCCGGCGCGCATTGGCCTTGACGCTGTCGCCCTCCTCCACCTTGCGCATGTCCGGCAGCGGCGACTTGGCGCGGCCCTTGTCGGCCTGGCCGCCTCCGTCCAGGTTGGCTTGCGCCAGCGCATCGGCCTTCAGGGGCTTGGCGTCATGCTTGGCGTTGACCAGGATAACTTCCAGGCCGGGATCGGTCGCCTCGGCGCGCTGCGGTGCCGGCGCGACAAAGCGCACCGCCAGCAGGGCGCCATGCGCCAGCAGCGAGGCGCCGATGGCAATGGCCAGAAAGCGATGTTGTGGAAGTAGCTTCACGCGGGCAACAGGTCCGTGACGTCGGGGAAATGCTGAATTTTACGTCAAAGCTGGCGTGCGACCGGCAGTTTTTGTGCGGGGCGGGGGAAAGAGGGCATGGCCATGCCGGAATCAACAAAAGGCAAACCAAGCCTTGCTTGCATTTTGAGCAAGCAACGTCGTACACTCGCCATTGACGACGTCCTGTAATCTCGCCATCGTCATATCCTGTCACGACAAGGTAAACACGAAAGCCCAAACCATGCTGATCATTGCCGAAGCCGCATTCCATTTGATCATGAATATTGTCATGTACAGCATAGGACGCGGCACGCTCATTGCCCTGTCCCTGGGCCATATCCGCCCCATGAGCCTGAAAGACGTCTGGCGTGCCCGCACGCAGAAAGACCGGGCCATGGCAATGGAAACCTGTTTTGCCGTCATGGGTATCAATCTCGTTGGCGTGGCAGTGGTCGTCGCAATCGTGGCCCTTACTTTTTTCCTGAAAAAATGAACAAACTCACGGTCGTGCTGGTCGATCCGCCAGATGATGAAGCCGCCTCCGTTACCCTGCGCAGCGAAGCCGGCGAGCTCACTGCGTTCTGTTATCCCTGCAGCTTGAAAGCAGGCGACGTGATCGGCAATCGTCTGTCTGCCCTCGATGCCGAGATGATGGCTACTTTCCTGTCCGACTGGCCGGACGATGAAAAAGCGGCCTTGTCCACGGAATGGATCGAACGTACCGGACACTGCTCGTACAAGGGTCGAGGCCGCGTGATCGATCAGGTCGAAGGCCTGGTCGAGGTACTGGGATTTATCATCGAGATGGACGCGCCATGCGCGGGGTACGTCGACTTCAATCTCAGGCGCATTGATATCGGGACATGAACATTTTGCGTCATGCGCCTGCAGTGCATCTTCATCGGAAGCGGCGCCGGCTTCCTCTGGCGCGGACAGCAATCACCCAGGAAGAACATTCATCATGACACTTCAGTACGCCGCCATGTTCCTTGTCGTGCTTGGCGTTTCAGCCCAGGCCAGTGCGCAACAGGCGCATTGCGACGCCACCGGCGGCAAGGCCGTGACATCGCTGGACCAGCTTCCCGCGCAGGTGCAGGATTTGCTGGGGCGCGACAAGACGGGCACTGAGGGCATTGCGGAGATTGGCGGAAAATTCAATTCAAGCGACGCCATCGTCGATGCTTCCGTACCGATGCGCAGGCTGGCGGGCGGTGCCGCCGGTCCGCAATGCATCTGCTTGACAGTCGAATACGGCGGCATCGGCCGCTATCAGAAAAAGCTGGAATACTGGCTGGCCGATGATCGCTGGACGCAGCTGCAGGGTGCGAACGCGGCAAGGGCGCCCGCCGCGCCGCCGGCAAGCATGCCCACGGCATCACATCCACAGGTCCGTGGCAGATAAGCCATGCGCCCTGCTGCCCCATAAGCCGCACGGAGCAGACTGAATCCAATGCGGCTGCGCAACAGGAAACAACACCTGCGCCAGCGTGCCGCGATTTTTCCAGGAAGGAAATTTTCAATGCAAAACAAGAAACTGTCAGCCATCTACAGCGCTTATCTTGCCTGTCTCAATCACCAGGAGTGGGAAAACCTCGGCAATTATGTTGCGGACCACGTCGCCTATAACGGTCACTGCATCGGTTATGCCGGCTACCTTCATGCGCGGCAGGACGAGTTCCGTACTATCCCCGACCTGCATTTCAGCGCCCAGCTATTGATTGCGGACGAAGCGATGGTGGCGTGCCGTCTCGATTTCAATATCACGCCGTCGGGCGATTTTCTGGGCCTGCCTGTCAATGGCAAGCGCATATCGTTTGCCGAACATGCCTTTTACGAATTCGAGAACGGCAAAATTGCAAAGGTCTGGTCTGTGCTGGACCAGGCTGCCATCGAGTCGCAGCTGTTCCCTTGAGCAGGAAAACCCTGTTACGGCGCCGCCATCAGAATCCCGCCTCGCGCCACAACAGCGCCGCCACGCCCCGCACCAGCCGCGCGCCGGGCGCTTCCCAGTCGGCGGCGATCACCACCTTGCCGCGCCAGCTGCGTCCGGCCAGCGGGCCCGATGATTCGGCCACCGTGAACGTCACGCGGTAGACGGCGTGTTCGGGATACCAGTAGCCCTGCTTTTCGCGCGCCGTCACCGAGCCGCCGTGCTGGGCCGACCACATGCCGCTCGGCAGCACATGGGTGGCATCCTGGTCGATGCCGGCTACCTTCAGGCGGACGAACGGGCCTTCCAGGCCATCGGGGTAAAAGCGCGCGCTGTCACCAATAGCCACGCGGCGCACCGTGTCTTCGTCGAGATAGGTGCTCGCTTCCTCGCCCTTGTCGCTGACCAGCACGCCCACGCGCTCGTTTTTGCCGACCCAGACGCCGGGCGCCAGTTCGCTGTCGATATCGCGCAGGGTGCCGGCGAATGGCGCCACCGGGGCGTAGCGCGCGGCCTGTTCCCTGAGCAGGTCGAGCTTGGCTTCGGCGCTGGCCAGCTGCTCGCGCAGCACCATGCTCTGGGCGCGCTGTTCGGCGTCGAAACCGGCGCCTTCGCTGCGCCAGCGCAGGCTGTCGATCTGCGCTTCGATGCCCTGGCGCTGGCTGGCGTTTTCGGCCACCGCGAACTGCAGCATCACGTCGCCCGCCTTGACCTTGGCGCCGTCGCGCAGCGGCAGCGCGGACAGCATCGCATGCTCGGGCGCATGGATGGGAAACACCTCGGCCGGACGCAGCACGCCGCTCGACTGCACGCGCGTGGGCCACGGCAGCACGAACAGCAGCGCGGCAGCACCAAGCAGCCAGGCCGTGCGGCGCGTGCGGCGCGTGGTCTTGATCTGCGGCCACAGCTTGCGCCAGACGCGCAGTTCGGTCGCCAGCGGGCGCAGGATAAACCAGCTCATTTCAATTGCAAACAAAAAGATCCCCACCAGTTTGATGAAAAAGTGATACACGAGTATGGCGATGCCGAGGAACAGCGTCAGGCGGTACAGCCAGACGCCCCAGGCAAACAGGATCAGGCCCCAGTGCCGGCGCGGCGGAAAATATTCGGGTGGCGGCGCGCCCAGGCCGAACAGGCGTTCGCGCAGATCCCAGCGCGCCAGCGCGAACGAGCGCCCGTGCAGGTTCGGCATGTCGAGCCAGTCGGAGACGACAAAATAGCCGTCGAAGCGCATGAACGGACTGGCGTTAATGGCCAGCGTGGCGATCCAGGTGGTGGTCGCCAGCGGAAACACGATCGCGCGCAGCACGCCGTCGGGCAGCATGGCCCAGGCCAGCGAAGACCAGATGGCGATGATCAGTTCCGTCGCCACGCCGGCCGCCGCCACCTGCTGGCGGTGGTGCTTGTTGTTGAGGCGCCAGACGTCGTTGGTGTCGGTGTAGGGCACTGGCCACATCACCAGGAAAGCCAGCCCCATGGTCGGCACGCGGCAGCCGCGCCGCTTGGCCGTGATCGCGTGGCCCAGTTCATGTGCGCACTTGACGCCGGCCAGCGCCAGGCCGTAGCAGGCCAGGCCGGTGGGCGTGAAGGTGTCCATCAGCATGCTGCCCAGGCGGTCCCATTCGCGGTAGATCTGCACCCCGCTGATGACCAGCGCCAGCAGGGTCAGGCGCGCAAAGGTATTCGAGAAGATCCATTCGAACGACGGCGCCACGCGCGTCAGCCAGCGGTCCGGCTTGACCAGCGGGATGCGGAAAAACAGGTAGCTGTGCAGCAGCTGCGTGTACCAGGCGCCCCGCTGCGCCTGGTGGCGCGCGGCCATCACCTTGACCGACGATATGGGGTCGGGCTGCAGCAGCTGGTTCTGGTCGAGAAAACTGAGCACCGCTTCGATTTCATCGAGGCCGATATCGAGCGGCGTGGCATGTTCGATATCGTCGAGCACGCGCTGCGGCGTGCCCAGCGACCAGCGCCGCAGCACCTCGAACGTCAACCAGTCGATGCGGAAGAACTGGTTGCGCACCGGGTCTTCCAGCGTGTAGCTCGGCTCCCCCGTGGCCAGCGCCGGGCCGGCGTGCAGGCTCAGTTCCTCGCGCAGCGGCGGCAGGCGCAGTTGCGCGAACTGGCGCTGCGGCAGGCTGTGCACGGTGCCCTGCACTGCACTGCCAGCGACACTCCCCATGATCGTCTCCACGCGCTACAGCCCTACCATCTGGCGCATTGCCGCCAGCGGCCGGCGCATGATCCAGTAGGCGGCCGGCACCCAGTGGCCGCTCAGCTTGGCCGTGCCTTTCAGGCCCACGCGGTGGTCGGTGGGGCCGTCGAGCGTGGCGCGCACGCGATATGCATAGCTGCCATCGGGCCGCGGCAGCGCTTCGTACGATACATAGCGCACCTTGGCCGTCACCGCCTGCAGGGGACTGGCGCCCAGGTACAGGCTGGTTTCGGCGCCCGCTTCGAGCGGAATCGCGTCGCCCACGCCCAGCCAGGCCTCGACCTCGACGTCTTTCGGCGTGGCGATGCGCATGATGCGCTCGCCCGTCATCACGGGGCGGCCTATCCATTCGCTGGGGTCGTCGAACAGCGCAATGCCGTCGCGCGGCGCGACGATGCGGGCGCGCTCGGCCTGGCCGCGCAGGAATTCGCTTTCGGCGCGGCGCTCTTCGATCTTGCCCTGCAGGGACGACAGCAGCCCTTTCGACTTGCTGTCGGTCAGCGCCTGCTGCAGCGACTGGCGGTATTCCGCTTCGGCCGTGGCCAGCGCCTGGCTGGCCACCTGGTAGCGGCTGTCCAACTGGGCCTGGTCGAAGTCCAGCAGCGGATCGCCCTTCTTCACCATCTGGTTCGGTTTCACATGGAAGCGTTCGATCACGCCTTCCAGCGGCGAACGGATGGCGGCCGGGCTGGCCGGCACCAGTTCACCGGGCGCCAGGATGGTCAGGCGCACGGGAATGCACAGCAACAGCGCGATGCCCAGCGCCACCTGCACCTTGCGCCGGCGCCACCATGGCAGGGCCGCGCTTTTTTCCTGCGCCATGCGCGCCTTCCAGCGCGACTTCAATGCAAACGGCGACCATGGCGCCGGCTTGACCGTGGCCGCATACGCGTGGCGCAGCACATCGCACCATTCGGTCAGCAGCGATATTTCATGCTCCAGCCACGGCGTGTCGCGCGTCAGCAGCAGGCCGCCGCGTGCCGACGGCTGCTTGCCTTCACCTGCCGGCAGCGGCAGCCACAGGGCGTAAGCCGGCAGCCACTCGGCCCATTCGGCGGCGAGCTCGCCATCGAAGTCCAACGCCGTCAGCGCGCCGGCCGGCGCTTTTGCGCACAGCCGCTCCAGCCACTGCACATACGGCGCATTGGCTTCGATCTGCACCACACCCGACAGCGCACACACCTTGCGGTCTTCAAACCACAGCGCCGCCTGGCGGTATGGCGCCAGCGCATGGCTGCCGTTGACCGCCAAAAAATCCAGTTCGACCCGCTCGCCGACATGGCGCGCGCGATGCGCCATGTCGAGCAGCGTGACCAGCGGATCGGTGCCGGTACCGGCTGCCGCTTGTTGCGTGTTTTCCATCATGTTGCCTTGTGCTTCTTTCTTGAGTAATGCTGCGTGCTTTGGTGCCCATGCCGTCAGGTTGACGTTTTTTCCAAACCCCAAAAGCAAATACCGGGGTCGGACCTTCAGAGTCCGACCCCAGCTTTTTTCGCCGTCAGGGGTGAATGCGAACTATGCCTGCCTCATCAAGCCCTGGCGCGATACGCCGCATTGACTGCGCTCACCTGGCGCAGCTGCTCGCTCAAACCGCTCTTGCCCATCGCGCTTTTCGCCTGGCCCACATTGATGCGGAACAGCGCCGTCGCTTCGTGGCCCTTGACGTCGCGCGCCATCAGCTTGATGCGCAGTTCGCCCACCATGCCTTTTGGTACTTCGCCGGTGAACTTGCCGGTCTGGGCATCGAACTGCACCCACGACGGCAGCGGACGGCCATCCTGCAAGGTTGCGGCCAGGCGCACCACGGCGTCGGGCTGGGTATGCACGAAGGCGTCGCTCGGTATCGTCAGCACCAGCGGACGGCCGTTGTCGGTGTACTGGTCGGGCACGCCCTGGAACAGCATCAGCGCCGGGTTTTCCGCCTTTGCCACCACCGTGCGGAAGCCATTATTGTCGGTAAACAGATCGCTCATCTCTGCAGCGCGGCGATACTCGCCGTTCGACAGGTCGGCGGCGCGGATGCCGCGGCCATCGAGCTGCGCCAGCGTATCGTTGCCGGTCACGCTGACCGGCTCGACCGGATTGATGCGCGTATCGACGATGGCGGTGCCAGGCACGAAGGTCGGCAGCGGCGGCAAGGCGGCGACCGGCAATGGCGCCTGCACCGGCGGCGTGTCCACCACCACCGGCGCAGGTACCGCGACCGGCTCCGGCGCGGCTACTGGCTGCGGCGGCAACGGCAGCACGGTGAAGTTGACGGACACGCTGCCCGACGCCGTGCCATCGCTGGCGCGCACGATCACCGTGTAGGTGCCGGCCGCGTCGCTGGCCGGCGTGCCGCTGAAGGTGCGCGTGGCCGAGTCGAATGCCAGCCAGCCCGGCAAGGCGGCGCCATTGGCCAGCGTGGCCGTGTAGTTGAGCGAGGCGTTGTCGATGTCGGTAAACGCCGGCACCGTCAGCGCCGGCATCGCCACGCCGGCGGACAGGTCGGCCGGCGTCGGCACGCTGCCTGGCGCGACCGGCGCGTCGTTGACCGGATTGACGGTGATATTGACGGTATAGGTATTGCTGCCGCCCTTGCCATCGCTGACCGTGTAGCTGAAGCTATCTGTCCCGTTGTAGTTGGCCGCCGGCGTATAGACATAGCTGCCGTCGGTATTGACGGTCAAGCTGCCATGCGCAGGATCGCCGGCCTTGACATAGGTCGCGCTGTCGCCATCGACATCGGTCACCGCCGGCAGCTTGCCCGACAGGACCGCGTCTTCATCCACGCTGGCCGTGCCGTTCGAGGCGGTCGGCGCATCGTTGACCGCAGTGATAGTGATCGCCACCGTATAGGTGCTCGAGCCGCCCTTGCCGTCGCTGACGGTATAAGTGAAGCTGTCGGCGCCGTTGTAGTTCGCTGCTGGCGTGTAGACATAGCTGCCATCCGGATTGACCGTCACCGTGCCATGCGCAGGGTCGCTGCCCTTGCCGTAGGTGAGCGTATCGCCATCGACGTCGGTGGCCACCGGCAAGGTGCCGGTCTTGACCGTGTCTTCGCTGGTGGTGATGGTGGTGCCGCTACCGACCGGTGCGTCGTTGACCGCCTCGATCACGATATTCACCGTATAGGTATTGCTGCCGCCCTTGCCGTCGCTGACGGTGTAGGTAAAGCTGTCGGCGCCGTTGTAGTTGGCGGCTGGCGTGTAAACATACGTGCCATCCGGATTGACCGTCACCGTACCATGCGCAGGGTCGCTGCCCTTGCCGTAGGTGAGCGTATCGCCATCGACGTCGGTTGCCACCGGGAAGGTACCGGTCTTGACCGTGTCTTCGCTGGTGGTGATGGTGGCGCCGCTGCCTACTGGCACATCATTCACCGGGCTGATGGTAATTGCCACGGTGTAGGTATTGCTGCCGCCCTTGCCGTCGCTGACGGTATAGGTAAAGCTGTCGGCGCCATTGTAGTTGGCCGCCGGCGTGTAGACGTAAGTGCCATCCGGATTGACGCTGACCGTGCCATGCGCAGGATCGCTGCCTTTGCCGTAGGTCAGCGTATCGCCATCGACGTCGGTTGCCACTGGCAGGGTACCGGCTTTGACCGTGTCTTCGCTGGTGCTGATGGCCGTGCCGCTGCCGACCGGGGCATCGTTGACCGGAGTCACCGTGATGGCCACCGTGTAGGTGTTGCTGCCGCCCTGGCCGTCGCTGACGGTGTAGGTAAAGCTGTCGGCACCGTTGTAGTTGGCTGCCGGCGTGTAGACGTAAGTGCCATCCGGATTGACGGTGACCGTGCCATGCGCAGGGTCGCTGCCTTTGCCGTAGGTGAGCGTATCGCCATCGACGTCCGTTGCCACCGGCAGGGTACCGGTCTTGACCGTGTCTTCGCTGGTGGTGATGGTGGTGCCGCTGCCGAGCGGTGCGTCGTTGACCGCCTCGATCACGATATTGACCGTATAGGTATTGCTGCCGCCCTGGCCGTCGCTGACGGTGTAGGTAAAGCTGTCGGCGCCGTTGTAGTTCGCTGCGGGCGTGTAGACGTAGCTGCCGTCCGGGTTGACCGTCACCGTGCCATGCGCAGGGTCGCTGCCCTTGCCGTAGGTCAGCGTGTCGCCATCGACGTCGGTAGCCACCGGCAGGGTGCCGGTTTTGACGGTGTCTTCGCTGGTGGTGATGGTGGCGCCGCTGCCCACTGGTGCGTCGTTCACAGGGGTGACGGTAATGGCGACCGTGTAGGTATTGCTGCCGCCCTGGCCGTCGCTGACGGTGTAAGTGAAGCTGTCGGCGCCGTTGTAGTTGGCCGCCGGCGTGTAGGTGTAGGTACCGTCGGCATTGACCACTATCGTGCCATGCGACGGATCGCCAGCCTTGGTGTAGGTGACGGCATCGCCGTCAATATCGGTTGCCACCGGCAGCGTGCCGGTCTTGACCGTGTCTTCGCTGATGACGATGGCGTCATTGGCGGCTACCGGCGCGTCGTTCACCGGGGTGACCGTGATCGCCACTGTGTAGGTATTGCTGCCGCCCTGGCCATCGCTGACGGTGTAAGTGAAGCTGTCCGCGCCGTTGTAGTTGGCTGCCGGCGTGTAGGTGTAGGTACCGTCGGTATTGACGACCACCGCACCATGCGCAGGATCGCTGGCCTTGCCGTAGGTGACGGTATCGCCATCGACGTCCGACGCCAGCGGCAGCGTGCCGGTCTTGACGGTGTCTTCGTTCAGGGTGATGGCGTCGTTGCCGGCCACCGGCGCGTCGTTGACCGGCGTGACGGTGATCGCCACCGTGTAGGTACTGCTACCGCCCTTGCCGTCGCTGACCGTGTACGTAAAGCTGTCGGCGCCGTTGTAGTTGGCTGCCGGCGTGTAGGTGTAGGTACCGTCGGCATTGACGACCACTGCGCCATGCGCAGGATCGCTTGCTTTGCCGTAGATGACTGTATCGCCATCAACGTCGGTAGCCACCGGCAAGGTGCCAGTCTTGACCGTGTCTTCGCTGGTGGTGATGGCGGTGCCGGAACCGGTTGGCACATCGTTGACCGGCGTGACATTGACCGACACGGTATAGGTGTTCGAGCCGCCCTTGCCGTCGCTGACGCTGTAGGTAAAGCTGTCGGCGCCGTTGTAGTTGGCGGCCGGCAAGTAGATATAGCTGCCGTTCGGATTGATGACCACCGTGCCGTGCGACGCATCGGTCACCCTGGCATACGTGACCGCGTCGCCATCGACGTCGGTGGCGGCAGGCAGGGTGCCCGACTTGATCACGTCTTCCGCCGTCGTAATGCTGTCATTGCCCGCTACCGGCGCATCGTTGACCGGGCTGACCGTGATGGCCACCGTGTAGGTATTGCTGCCGCCATTGCCGTCATTGACGGTGTAGGTAAAGCTGTCGGCGCCGTTGTAATTGGCGGCCGGGGTGTAGGTATAGCTGCCATCCGCATTGATCACCACCGTGCCGTGCGCCGGGTCGCTGCCCTTGCCGTAGGTGACGGCATCGCCATCGACGTCGGTAGCGGTTGGCAGGTTGCCGGTCTTGACCGTGTCTTCATTTGTCGTGATCGCCGTGCCGGATGCCACCGGCTTGTCGTTGACCGGCGTGACGTTCACCGACACCGTATAGGTGTTCGAGGCGCCGTGGCTGTCCGTTACCTTGTAGGTAAAGCTGTCGCTGCCGTTGTAGTTCGCCGCCGGAATATACAGATAGCTGCCGTCGTCGTTGACGACCACCCGGCCGTGCGCGGGAGCCGTGCCCGTGCTGTAGATAAAGGTGTCGCCTTCCAGGTCGGTGGCGGCCGGCAGGGTGCCCGACTTGATGGTGTCTTCGGGCGTGGTGATGGAATCGTTGCCCGCCGTTGGCGCATCGTTGACCGGTGTGACCGTGATGGCCACCGTGTAGGTATTGCTGCCGCCGTTGCCGTCATTGACGGTATAGGTAAAGCTGTCGCTGCCGTTGTAATTGGCCGCCGGCGTATAGGTGTAGGTGCCGTCGGTGTTGACCACCACCGTGCCATGCGCCGGGTCGCTGCCCTTGCCGTAGGTGACGGTATCGCCGTCGATGTCGGTGGCCGCCGGCAGCGTGCCGGTCTTGACCGTGTCTTCGGCAGTGGTAATCGCCGTGCCCGAAGCAGTCGGCGCATCGTTGACCGGCGTGACATTGACCGACACCGTGTACGTGTTCGACGCACCCTGGCTGTCCGTGACTTTATAGGTAAAGCTGTCGGCGCCGTTGTAGTTGGCGGCCGGCAGGTAGATATAGCTGCCGTTCGGATTGATGACCACCGTGCCGTGCGACGCATCGGTGACGCGGGCATAGGTGATGGCACCGCCTTCGATATCCGTGGCGGCCGGCAGCGTGCCCGACTTGATGGTGTCTTCCGCCGTGGTAATGCTGTCGTTGCCCGCTACCGGCGCATCGTTGACCGGGCTGACCGTGATCGCCACCGTGTAGGTATTGCTGCCGCCATTGCCATCGCTGACGGTATAGGTAAAGCTGTCGCTGCCGTTGTAATTGGCCGCCGGCGTATAGGT
>NZ_DAMAGB010000019.1:0-18587 GCF_031995485.1 Janthinobacterium sp. | reverse complement strand
AGGTGCCGTCGGTGTTGACCACCACCGTGCCATGCGCCGGGTCGCTGCCCTTGCCATAGGTGATGGTGTCGCCATCAACGTCGGTGGCCGCCGGCAGGCTGCCCGACTTGACCGTGTCTTCTGCAGTGGTAATCGCCGTGCCGGACGCGGTCGGCGCATCGTTGACCGGGCTGACCGTGACGGCCACCGTATAGGTATTGCCGCCGCCATTGCCGTCGCTGACCGTGTAGGTAAAGCTGTCGGTGCCGTTGTAGTTGGCCGCCGGCGTATAGGTGTAGGTGCCGTCGGGGTTGACCACCACCGTGCCATGGGCCGGATTGGTGGCCTTGCTGTAGGTAACGGTATCGCCATCGATATCCGTGGCCGCCGGCAGGCTGCCCGACTTGACCGTGTCTTCTGCAGTAGTAATCGCCGTGCCGGACGCGGTCGGCGCATCGTTGACCGGGCTGACCGTAATTGCCACCGTGTAGGTATTGCTGCCGCCATTGCCGTCGCTGACGCTGTAGGTAAAGCTGTCGGCGCCGTTGTAGTTGGCCGCCGGCGTATAGGTGTAGGTGCCGTTGGCATTGACCACCACCGTGCCATGGGCCGGGTCGCTGGCCTTGCCATAGGTGATGGTGTCGCCATCGACGTCGGTGGCCGCCGGCAGGCTGCCGGACCTGACGGTATCTTCCGCCGTGGTGATCGCCGTGGCGGATGCCGTTGGCGCATCGTTGACCGGCGTGACATCGACCGTGACGGTATACGTATTCGAGGCACCCTTGCTGTCGGTAACGGTGTAATTGAAGCTGTCGGCGCCGTTGTAGTTGGCCGCCGGCGTGTAGATATAGGTACCGTTGTTGTAGACCGCCACGGTACCATGCGCAGGGTCGCTGCCCTTGGTATAGATAACCGTATCGCCATCGGCGTCGGTAGCCACTGGCAGGCTGCCGGTCTTGCCGCTGTCTTCGGTGGTGGTGATGGTGGTGCCAGACGCGGTCGGCGCGCGGTTGGCCGGATCGGCAAAGTCGACCACGATATCGGCGCGCGCGGCGCCCGTGACGGCGCTGGCCAGCACGCCGCTGAAGGCGCCATTGCCGAAGCTGACGCCAAAGTTGCTGATATCGTTCGCATTGGCGTGCGCGTTGGCGTTGCCGGTAAAGGTCAGGGTGGCGGTGGTGGCGCTGGTGCGCGTGATATGCGCCGTCAGGCCGGCCGGGGTATTGGAAAAGGTGACGCCGGACAGCTCCGCGCCATCGCTGCCGCTGAAACTGCCGTTGGCCAGCGTGATGGTCGAGCTCATCGCAAACGAGCCGTCATTGGCGCTCGCTTCGGTGAAATTGGTGGTGCTGTAGCTCAGGCGCGCGGCCGGGCTGTCGACAACCGTGGTCTGGCCGGCCCAGGCAGGGCCGATACTGAAGTCGAGCGCGAAATAGGCCGTGCCTTGCAGCGAACCCGAGCCAGCGACATTGACGCCCGATTTGATCTGGAAGGAACTCATCGAATCGTAGTAGACCTTGACGCGATATTCATCCTGGGCGATCGGGCCGTTATTGGTACCGGTCGGTGATACATACTGAAACGTCACTGAACCGTCTGCCTGGGTTTGGGGTACCAGATAGGTGTTGTTCGACAGTTCATAACGCGAAAAGCCTTTGAACTGTTGATATTGACGGTCACTCGCTCCATTACCGTAGCCGTCAATATCATATGAATTGACAGCGACGTTTTGCAACGTGACAGCCACGCCTGTGCCTGCGCCCGTATAGCTGCCGGCCTTATAGAAATCGATGGTAAACGTGACACCGCCACCAGCGGAAGTCACATTCATATTGGGCTGAAAGTATGCGTTATTGTTGGACGGTTGCGAAGTTGAGTCGTAGCCGTTGCTACTGAGCGTCGCATGATCCAGCGTGGTGGTGACCACCGCATCAACCGCCTGGCCGTTGATGGTAATGACGCTGTTAAAGCGCATCACATCGCCGGTGTTGCGGCCATTGCCAATGATGGGGGTCAGCCCGGTGCTGTTGGCGCCATTGAAGACCAGCTGCTGCCAGTTGGCGTCATACACGGTTTCCACCACCAGTTCGCCCTGCCAGCCGGCGCGGTCCAGTGCCATGGTATCGGTTTCGATGGCGCCGCGCTGCGCTTCCAGGGTCCAGTTGCCGTTAAAAGCAGCCGAGCCGGTGACATCGGTCGAGGCGGCCACGTCGGCCTTCGTCAGATCGGCCAGGCGGTCGACAAAGGCCTGGCCGGCCGCGCCTTCGGCCACGTCGCAGCCGTAGATCAGCAGGTCGCCGTCCAGCGTCAAGGATTGACCCAGCTGCGTGAACTGGTCGCGGTACTGCTCGATATTCGCGCCTGAAATGGTGCTGCCCAGTTCGATCTGGCCGCTGGCACCGTGCGTGACCAGGTGGATCGCATCGACCGGCGCATGGCCTTTCAGGGCGTCCAGCATCTGCTGCAGGCCATCGCGGGTATGGTCGAGCACCACTACTTCGACGCCATCGCGC
Organism: Janthinobacterium sp.; assembly: GCF_031995485.1. Classification (NCBI taxonomy): domain Bacteria; kingdom Pseudomonadati; phylum Pseudomonadota; class Betaproteobacteria; order Burkholderiales; family Oxalobacteraceae; genus Janthinobacterium; species Janthinobacterium sp. The sequence goes on along the minus strand of NZ_DAMAGB010000019.1, from coordinate 16,095 downwards.
ACGCCGGCCACCAGTTGCTGCAGATTGGTCACGTTGTCTTCGATAAAGATGATCTCATGACGCGTCTGTTCGGCCGGTGTTGCCACGGCCGCAGGCGCCGCTACTGCCGCGGCCGCTTTTTCGGCGGCAGCGCGTTCGGCCGCCGCACCGTCGGCAGCGGCATGCTCGGCGGCAACCTTGGCACCGGCTGCCGTATCGACCGCCGCACCGTCAAACATGATGCGCTGTTCTAGCACCAGCGGCGCCGGACTGCGGCGCTTGAGCGCGCGTCGTGCCGGCGCAACTGGATTCGGGGAAGCTTCAATGACGATGCGGTCTGGATTTTTCATGGCGTATTTTTATCAGTAAGTTTTTGCAGTGGGTTATTTGCCTGCGGGCGGCGTCAGGGCGACCCGTCCACTCATGCCAGCGATCAACTCGGGGAAACGCCCATCGATGGCGGCCGACAGCTTGACCGACTGGCTGACCGGATCGACGCGCGCGCCGATGCGTTGCACCTTGGCCGGATAAGTCTTGCCCGTTTCATCGATGGCAACCTGGAAGCCGTAGCCAGGTTTCAGCCAGGCCAGCCAGCGTGACGGCACGATGAATTCCAGTTCCAGCGCGGAATCATCGATAATTTCCAGCAAAGCCTGGCCAGGTTGCACATATTGCTGCTCACGTACTTTCTGCTCGGTGACACGGCCCGAAAACGGCGCCTGCACGCTGCATTTGCCGATCACTGCCGCACCATAGGCCAGCTCGGCCTTCGCCTTGCCCACTTCGGCTTCCGATACCTCGAGCTCGACCTTGCCGATCGAGCGCAACTCTTCCAGGCGGCGGTTGGCGTTATAGGTGTGCTCGGCCGCCGACAGCATGGCCTTGGCTTTTTCGCGCTGCGCCTGCTGCAGCGAGCAGTCGAGCGAGATCAGGGTCTGGCCGGCGCGGAAACTGCCGCCTTCGGTGACCGAAATGCGGCTGATCTTGGCGCCGACCTCGGCCGCGATGGTGGTGTAGCGGCGCGGCGCCAGCTGGGCGCGCACTTCCTGGCGCTCCATCGCCGCGCGCGGCGCAGCGGCTGCCGGAGCAGCGGCACGCGGGGCGGCAGCGGCCGGCGCTGGCGCTGCCGCCGGCGCCGCCATTACCGGCGTAACCAGCAAGGCGGCCAGCGCCAGGCCGGTCAGGCGAAAGGGACGAGCCATCATCACTTGACCGCCGCAGGTACTGGCGCTTGCACGCCCTTGTTCCAGCCAGCCATCGAGGTGCCGACTTCTTTCGTCAGCTGTTCCAGTGGCATGTCGGTCACGCTGCCCAGCACCGGTTCGAGGCCGATGGTTGCCTGCACCTTGCTGGCCGAGGCTTGCAATTGCGCCAGCGACTGGTAGCGGCGCAGCAGGCTCAGAATGGCGGTGGTGCTGTTGGCAACCTGCTCCAGCTTGCCTTGCGTCTGAGCCGTGCCGCGGTTCTTGATATGCTCGGCGATCTTGGCGTCGGCTTGCCAGATTTCGTCCGCGCGCTGGTATTGCTTGTAAGCGATCTGGTATTGCAGGCGCGACAGGTGGACCTGGGTCAGCACCGTCATCTGCGCCGTCATGCGGCGCTGGTCGGCCAGCTTGACGCCCGCTTCGGCCATGCGTTTTTGCGCCGGGCCGGACAGCAGGTTGAACAGGTTGTACGACAGGTGCACCCCGGCGTCGTTCCAGCGGTTGTTGATCATGTAGCGGTCGCTGTCGTAACGCAGGTCGTAATTGAACGACAGGTTGGGGAACATGCGCAGCATCACGCGGCGCGTTTCTTCGGTGGCGATACGGGCGTTGTAGAACTGCTCGCGGATATCGGCATTTTGCGTGACGGCCAGCTCTTCCATGCGCTCGACCGGCATGTCCAGCATGGCGGCGTCGACTTGCGCACCCGGGTCGCGCACGGTCAGCACCTGGCTCAACGGCGCGTTGATCAGGTGGGCCAGCTCCACGCGGCCGGACGACAGTTCCTGCTCGATGCTTTCGAGCAGGCGCAGGTTTTCCAGCAGCTGGCGCTGGTAGCGCAGCGAATCGACGGGCGAGCGCAGGCGTTCGGCTTCCGCCTTGCGCGCATCCTTCAGCGCGTCTTCCGCCAGATTGATGGTTTCCTGTACTTCGGCGCGCAGCTTCTGTGCGCTGGCCGTGCGCCAGAATGCCGTGCGCACATCCTGGATCAGCGTATGCATGGCCTTGCGGCGGCGCTCGGCGGCGATATTGACGCGGTCGGCGCTCTGCTTGGCGGTGATATAGCTCATGCCGAAGTCCAGCGCGTTCCAGGTCAGGCCCAGGTCATAGGCGGCGTGGTTGCGCTCGGACGAAATATACGGGTTGGCCAGCGACGGCTTGCCGGTCACCGAATCGACGCTGCGCGTGATCAGCTCTTCATTGCGCGTGGTGTAACCGGCGTTGGCCATCAGGCGCGGCAGCATGTCCCAGCTGGCACTGTCGAGCTGGTTCATTGCCAGTGCTTCTTCCATCAGGCGGGTGCGGCGCTCGAGGTTGTACTTCAGCGCGCGCGCAATCGCTTCATCCATCGACAACTCTCCCACCACTGGCGGCACGTTTTCCAGCGCGGCCTGGCGATCGAGCGCGGTCTGGGCTGCCAGCTCAGTGCTCGACAACGGTTGTACTTGAATGGTGCCGCACGCCGTCAGCATGACGGTGACGCAAGCCGCTACGGCTCGGACGATGATTTTTTTTTGCATGAGAGGAAGGCGAAGAAAGGTTAGCGATGGACGTGATATTTTTATATCATCAATTTGCTACTGGGCAATATTGACTTCGGCCAATTATATTTTAATGAAACATTTCTGCATAGATTCAACAATATCTTTTCGACAAATTTACGTGTGGAAATTTCATTAGCAAGACATAAAACAACGTTTCAATATCACCTAGGAAATAGTTTCCTTTTCATGACGCCTTATGGTTTTTTTTGACCACTACGGACGAAAAAAAACCCGGTCAATCCGACCGGGCTTTGGTATTTATTAAATAACGATGTTTTTTATTTTGGCACGTCATTTTCCTCGGCAGTAGCTTCGGCGATCTCCACCTCGGCTGCCGGATCGGCTGGCTCGACGGCGTCGCCTTCCAGCTGTACGTCCTGCTCCTGCCCTTCTTCTTCCTCGTACTCTTGCGCAGCCATACCATCGTCTGGCGCTGCGGCAATTTCCAGCAAGCGCGCTTCGATCGTCAGGTCGACTTCATCCCAGCGCAGCAGGTCCAGCTTGACTTGCGCGCCACGGGCCACGGCCGGCATGCCCGGCAGCTTGATCACCAGCGGAATATCGACCAGGCGCAGGATCTCGTCCTTCAGCACCACGGCATCGACCTGGCGCGCGTCTTCCTGGCTCAGCCAGCGCAAGCACCAGTAGCGTTCCATGTTCGACTGGAAGTCGCCATACGCCGCATACGCCGCGTCAAACGCCGAGACAATGGCGAACAGATTGGCGTCGCGCGGCTTGAACGGCGCCACCAGCGGCGCCGTCACGCCATGTTCGGCGCAGGCAATGATCTGCCATTGATTGACCAGGTCGGTGTACCGGCGCAGCGGCGAGGTGCTCCATGCGTACTGATCCACGCCCAGCCCCTGGTGCGGCGCCGCATGGGTCACCATGCGCACCTGCATCTTTGCCGCCCAGCCATTGCCGGTGCCGCCGCCCTGGCTGCGGTAGATGCCGGGCACGCCATGGTCGTGCAGCAGCTTGCCCCAGGTACTGTTGGCAAAGATCATCAGTTCGGCGACGATCTTGTCGAGCGGCGCGCCACGCTTGCGGCGCACCACGCTGACGATATCGTTTTCCACATAGAAATTGAAATCGACGCGGTTGTTCTGCTCGGGCTTCAGGCCGAACCCTTCGCGCTTCTTCATGCGGCCCTGTTCCAGCTGCTGCGCCCACTGCCACAGCACGGCAAAGTCCGCCTTGTGCGGATACTCGCCCTCGCCGCTGGCCAGCGTTTCTTCATTGACCAGGTCGTCGAGCTGGTTATGGCGCAAGTTGCTGGCGATCGGCACCATCTCGGCGCGCGTTTCCGTGCTGATAACGGCCCAGTCCGCTTTCGGGTCGAGCGTGGCGTACAGCGACAGCGCCGGGCAGGTCGTGCCTTCGGCCAGCGTAAACGCGTTGACGATCTCGTCGGGCAGCATGGTGATCTTGTCGCCCGGCATGTAGACGGTGGACATGCGCTGGCGCGCCATCTTGTCGATCGCGTCGTCCGGACGGATGCCCAGGCCCGGCGCGGCGATATGGATGCCGACTTTCACCATGCCGTCAGGCAGGGGCTGCACCGAGAATGCATCGTCGATCTCGGTGGTGGTCACATCATCGATGGAAAAAGCGGCCACCTCGGCCAGCGGCAGCCTGGCGGTAACAGATGGCACCGGCACGTTGGGGAACCCGGCGCCTTTCGGGAAGTTCTCGAACAAGAACTTCGACAAGTGCAGGTCTTTTGGCGTGGCGACGCCGCCGGTGGCCAGCATCAGGCGCGGCGCGCTGGTATGCAATTCCGTGCACGCCGCTTCCAGCGCCTTGTATTCGATGGTGTTCTTGTCGGGCTTGAACAGCAACTGCAGCACCATCGGCTGCATCGAGGCCGGCAGGCGGTTCTGCTTGAGTTCTTCCACATACGACGCCTGCACCAGCGCCTGCTGCTTTTTCTTTTCGATCCCGGCCAGCGCGGCTTTCAGCGACGCTTCCGGCGCTGCCTTGTAGCGGCCACGGCCCTTCTTGTAGAAATACACGGGCGCCGAATGCAGCGACAGGATCAGGCCGGCAGCTTCGAACGGCAGCGGCGCGTGGCCGAAGTATTCGGCGCCCAGCTCGGCAAAGCCGAACTCTTCTTCGCCTGCCACTTCCCACAGGAAATCGAGGTCGATCTCGGCGGCAACGCCTTTCGCCTGCTCCAGCAGTTCACCCGGGGCCGGCTTTTCATATTGCAGCAGCACATCTTTTACTTTGACCTTGGTGCGCTTGCCGCTGGCCATTTCGACCTGATATGCCTCGCCTGCCTGCGACAAGACCGTACCGACCTTGAAATCGCCGGATTCTTCAAAAAATAGATTCATTGTTATGCTTTGTTAAGTAATGTATCGGGTGCAGCGGTGCGAGTGACAAGTTGCAACTCCAGCACCGCCGGCAAAAAAACTTCCGTCACCAGCAGCAGCCCTTGATGGCGCTGATACAGGCAGCGGCGCGCAAAGAACTGCGCCTGATCGTTGGCACGGCGCCCTTCAAGCGCCAGTGCCGCCTGGGCCCGCTGCACCAGCGGATGGCCGGCGCGCAGGCGCGCAAATTCGAGAGTGCCGCGGCGCACCATGCGGTCGCCAAACAGCGTCGTGCCCAGCGAGCGTTCGCCGAGCGCGGAAAACAGCGGCCAGTCGGTGGCCGTGGCCTGCATCGGCACCACGGTATGGCCAAACACGGCCGGCTGGCCGTCGCAGCGCAGCAGCACTTCGCGCTCCCACACCCGCCCCGCCCGGTGCAGGCCGATAACGGCCGCTTCATCCGTCAGGCAGCGCGCCGTTTCCTGATGCAGGCATTGCACGCGAAACGCCCGGCTATGGGCTTTCAGCCTGGCCGTCAGCGAGCCGCCGGCGGTCAGCCAGTGGCGCAAAGCGGGCGGCGCATTGACGGCGTTGACATGCGCATGCCACTGCGCCTGCCGCAACGAGCCCGGCCTCACCGGCCAGCTTCCGGGTCGATGCCGCAAAATTGCAATACCGGCGCCAGGTAACCGGCAAAGCCGCTGATGCCGTGATCGCTGCCTTCAATGATCGTTTGCTGCGCCCCTGCATAATGCGCCACCATGTCGCGGTAGTCGAGCACTTCGTCGCCGGTGGCGGCGATCAGGAAATACCGTTCTGGCCGCGTAATGGCCGGCACCGCATACGTGCGCAGCTCTTCAATATAGTCGCGCTTGAATTCGAATGGCTCGTCGGAATGAAACGCCGTCGTCACGCCCACGTGCTGCTCCAAATCCAGCAGCGGCACGATGGCGGGATTGAGCAGCACCGCGCGGCAGCCCAGCTGTTCGGCCAGCCAGGTGGCGTAATAGCCGCCCAGCGAGGAGCCGATTATCGTCAACTGTTCCGCCGGTACATCCTTGACCAGCGACAGGGCCAGCCCGATCGCCAGCTTCGGCGAGGCCGGCAGTTGCGGACACCGCCATTCTTCGCTGCGGCCCAGCGCCTGCATCTGCGCGGCCAGCAGGCGCGACTTCATCGACAGCGGCGACGAACGGAATCCATGCAGGTACAGTATCATCGGCCCAGCGCCTCCAGCAGTTTCTGGTGCACGCCGCCAAAGCCGCCATTGCTCATCACGATGATCTGGTCGCCCGGACGCGCCGCTGCCGCCACGGCGGCCACCAGCGCATCGATCTCTTCATACGCGCTGGCAATCTTGCCCAGCGGTGCCAGCGCATCGCCCAGGCTCCAGCCCAGCGATTGCTGGCTGCCAAAGCCGAACACCAGGTCGGCATCCTTGAGGCTGCCCGGCAAGGCGTCTTTCATGGCGCCCAGCTTCATGGTGTTCGAGCGCGGTTCCAGCACCGCCAGGATACGGCCGGTACGTCCAATTTTTTGGCGCAGTCCGCCCACGGTGGTGGCAATCGCCGTCGGATGGTGGGCAAAATCGTCATATACGGTAATATTGTCGACCACGCCGCGCACTTCCATGCGCCGCTTGACGCTCTCGAAGGTGGCCAGCGAATCGCAGGCCTGGGCAATCGGCACGCCCACATGGCGCGCGGCAGCGATTGCCGCCAGCGCATTGCTGCGGTTGTGCTTGCCCGTCAGCGACCAGGCCACGTGGCCTTCGTGCTTGCCCTTGAACAGCACGTCGAAGCTGCCGTGCTCCTGTTCCGTCAATTGCCAGTCGGCATGCTCACCAAAACTTTCCTGTTCGCTCCAGCAGCCGCGCTCCAGCACGCGCTGCAGCGACGCTTCATCGCCATTGAAGACCAGGCGGCCGATGCCGGGCACAGTGCGCACCAGATGGTGGAACTGGGTCTCGATTGCATGCAGATCGGGGAAGATGTCGGCATGATCGTATTCCAGGTTGTTCATCACGGCCGTTTTGGCATGGTAATGCACGAACTTGCTGCGCTTGTCGAAAAACGCCGTATCGTATTCGTCGGCTTCGATGACGAAGAAGTCCGATTCGGCACTCTTGCCGTCGATCGTGCCGGACAGGCGCGCCGAAATGCCGAAATTCATCGGTACGCCGCCGATCAGGAAGCCGGGCGCATAGCCGGCGTCTTCCAGTATCCAGGCCAGCATGGCCGAGGTCGTGGTCTTGCCATGCGTACCGGCCACGGCCAGCACCCATTTATTGCGCAGGATATGTTCGCCGATCCATTGCGGGCCCGATACATACGGCAGGCTGCGGTTGAGGATTTCCTCGACCAGCGGGTTGCCGCGCGACACCACATTGCCGATCACATATAAATCCGGATTGAGCTCGGTCTGTTTCGGGTCGAAACCCTGGATCAGTTCGATGCCCTGCGATTCGAGCTGGGTGCTCATCGGCGGGTAGACATTGGCGTCGCAGCCGGTAACTTTATGGCCGGCTTCCTTGGCCAGGACAGCCAGGCCGCCCATGAAGGTACCGCAAATGCCGAGGATATGAATATGCATGTGATCAGTGCGAAAGACGTGCTTGTTGATGTAAGGAATAAACCAGGTGTGGGATTTTACCTGACGCCATGGTTTTTTCCGCTTCAGAGTATGATCTCGTTCATGACGACCGATGCTTTTGATGACACCAGGCAATTACGCCTGGAAATTGCCGCCGCTGCCGCCCGCCTGGTGGCGCAGGATGGCGCCGACTATGGCAGCGCCAAGCGCAAGGCGGCGCGCCAGGTCCTGGGCGACGCGCCCGGTGGCTCGAATGTGCTGCCCGACAATGAGATGATCGAGGAACAGGTCAGGCTCTACAACGCCCTGTTCCTGGCCGACAGCCAGCCGGCGCGGCTGTTCCAGCTGCGCACGATCGCGCTGCAGGTGATGGAAGCACTGCAACAATTTCATCCGCTGCTCAGCGGTCCCGTGCTCAATGGTACGGCCGGCCCGCACGACGAAATCTACCTGCAGCTGTTTGCCGAGAGCGCCAAGGATATCCATATCTTCTTGCTCAATAAAAACGTGGTGCTGGACATGTCGGAAACGCCGCATTTCAAGGGGCCGCGCTATGATGCGGTCGAGACGGCCAGTTTCCTGTGGAAAAACGAAGGCGTGCATGCGGCCATGTATGAACTCGACGACATGCGCGGCGCGCTCAAGCCCAAGGCGGACGGCAAGGTCGTGCGCACCGATATCGCCGGCCTGCGCACCCTGCTGAGCCAGTCTCAGGCAGAATGAACAAAAACCTTTACCTGAATCAATATGACCAAAAAGAATATTATTGCCTGCGCCATCGTGGCCCTGCTGTTCGGCGCCATGGGCGCCTATGTCGGCATCAACAAGAGCAAACAGCACGCCGATCCGGTCACAACCACGATTGCGCCGGGCGCCAGCGGCCCCGTCAATGAGCTGTATGCATTGTCGCTGCCGGACGCGGCCGGCGCCACGCAAGCCTTGTCGCAATGGAAAGGCAAGAACGTGCTGGTCAACTTCTGGGCGCCGTGGTGCCCGCCATGCGTGCAGGAAATGCCGGAGCTGTCCGAAGTACAAGGCGAATTTGCCGGCAAGAACCTGCAGATTATCGGCATCGGCATCGATTCGGCCACCAATATCAAGACCTTTGCCGAGAAGGTCAAGATCGCGTATCCGGTGTACGTGTCGGGCATGAGCGGCACTGACCTGTCGCGCCATTTCGGCAACGCCACCGGCGGCTTGCCGTTTACGGTGCTGATCGGCGCCGATGGCGAAGTCAAGAAGACCTATCTGGGCCGGCTGAAATTTGATCAGTTGCGCGCGGACCTGGCGAAATTGTAAATTCGACAGCGTGCTTTTTTCTCTTGCCAATGCGTATCTTTGGCGGCAAAATGCGGAACTTTCGCTAAAACGGTCTTCCATACATGGCAAAAAACCTGCTTCTGCTCAACGGTCCCAACCTGAATTTGCTGGGAACGCGCGAGCCTGAGGTCTACGGCGCCAGTACCCTGGCCGATATCGAGCAGGCCGCCATGGCGCAAGCGTTGGCGGCGGGCGCCGATCTGGTATGCTTCCAGAGTAATCACGAAGGTGCACTGATCGACCGTATCCACGCCGCGCGAGCGGAAGGGGTGGACGCGATCGTCATCAATCCGGGTGGCCTGACCCATACCAGCGTGGCATTGCGCGATGCACTGGCCGGGGTGGCCATTCCGTTTGTGGAAGTACATATCTCGAATATTTATCAACGCGAAACGTTTCGTCATCACTCATTTCTGAGCGCGATCGCGCAGGGAACGATCTGCGGGCTGGGTATCGATGGATATCGGTTTGCCATCGACTTTGCGCTTAAAAAACGTTAATCTACGCGATCTGCATGCAATTAGCGCGGCGACGGGTCTTCTGACCGCACCGCATCACTTATAAAACAAATTACATTCCTAGGGGTTTTACATGGATCTACGAAAACTCAAGACCTTGATCGACCTGGTCGCCGAATCGGATATCGCAGAGCTGGAAGTGACCGAGGGCGAAAGCAAGGTTCGCATCGTCAAATCGTCGGCCATGCCGCAAAACCAGATGGTCATGATGCAGCCGCAAGGCATGCAAGCCCCTTACCAGGCCGCGCCGCAAGCAGCCCCTGCGCCAGCCGCCGCTCCGGTGGCCGTGGCCGCCGAGCCGACCGGCTACGTGGTCAAGTCGCCGATGGTTGGCACCTTCTACCGTTCGTCCGCTCCTGGCAGCGCCGCCTACGTTGAAGTCGGTTCCACCGTGAAAGAAGGCGATACCCTGTGCATCATCGAAGCGATGAAGCTGTTGAATGAAATCGATTCCGACAAAGCCGGCGTCGTCACCCAGATCCTGGTTGAAAACGGCCAGCCGGTCGAATTCGGTCAACCCCTGTTCGTGATCGGCTGATAACCCTGTCCAGACGGCCGGCAACGGCCGTTTGCAGTTTTACGCCCCTCACACTTGTTGTTTCGCCGGCTTGCCGGCTCTCACAGACATACGCGAACCTACCATGTTTGAAAAAATCCTGATTGCCAACCGTGGTGAAATCGCCCTCCGTATTCAGCGCGCCTGCCGCGAAATGGGCATCAAAACGGTTGTGGTCCACTCCGAAGCCGACAAGGACGCGAAATACGTCAAGCTGGCCGACGAATCCGTTTGCATCGGGCCGGCACAGTCGGCCCTGAGCTACCTGAACATGCCAGCCATTATCAGCGCCGCTGAAGTGACGGACGCGCAAGCGATCCACCCTGGCTACGGCTTCCTGTCGGAAAACGCCGACTTCGCCGAACGCGTCGAAAAATCGGGCTTCGTGTTTATCGGCCCCCGTTCCGAATCGATCCGCCTGATGGGCGACAAAGTGTCGGCCAAGCAGACCATGATCAAGGCCGGCGTGCCTTGCGTGCCAGGCTCGGAAGGCGCATTGCCGGACGATCCGAAAGCGATCGTGCAAATTGCGCGCAAGATCGGCTACCCGGTCATCATCAAAGCGGCCGGCGGCGGTGGCGGACGCGGCATGCGCGTGGTGCACACGGAAGCCGCGCTGATCAACGCCGTGGCGATGACCAAGACCGAAGCGGGCACCGCTTTCGGCAACCCTGAAGTGTATATGGAGAAGTACCTGGAAAATCCGCGCCACGTGGAAATCCAGATCCTCGCCGACGAACACAAGAACGCCGTCTGGCTGGGCGAGCGCGACTGCTCGATGCAGCGCCGCCACCAGAAGGTAATCGAAGAAGCACCAGCGCCGGGCATCCCGCGCAAACTGATTGAAAAAATCGGCGACCGCTGCGCCGAAGCCTGCCGCAAGATCGGCTACCGCGGCGCCGGCACGTTCGAATTCCTGTACGAAAACGGCGAGTTCTATTTCATTGAAATGAACACCCGCGTGCAGGTGGAACACCCGGTCACCGAAATGATCACCGGCATCGACATCGTGCAGGAACAGATCCGCATCGCGGCCGGCGAAAAGCTGCGCTACCGCCAGCGCGACGTGCTGCTGTCGGGCCACGCCATCGAGTGCCGCATCAATGCGGAAGATCCGTTCAAGTTCACGCCATCGCCAGGCAAGATCGTTTCCTGGCACGCACCGGGCGGCCCCGGCATCCGCGTCGATTCGCATGCCTACGCCGGCTACTATGTGCCGCCGCACTACGACTCGATGATCGGCAAAGTGATCGCTTACGGCGCCACGCGCGAACAGGCCATCCGCCGCATGCAGATCGCGCTGTCCGAAATGGTGGTCGAAGGCATCAACACCAATATCGCCCTGCACCGCGAACTGATGATCGATGCACGCTTCATCGAAGGCGGCACCAACATCCATTACCTGGAGCAGAAGCTGGCCGACATGCCGGACCTGGGCAAGAATATCCACGGCGACACGCCGAGCATTGCCAAGAAATCCGAAATCAAGGCGGGCGCATGAGCTGGACTGAAATCGTCATCGAAATCGCCCGCGACAACGCCGAGGCGATGTCTGACGCGCTGATGGAAGCGGGCGCCCTGTCGGTCTCGGTGGAAGACGCCGACGAAGGCACGGACGCCGAGCAGCCGCTGTTCGGCGAGCCGGGCATGGAACCGAAGGAAGCGGCGTGGGAACGCAGCCGCGTGGTCGCGCTGACCGATGTCGACGCCGACCAGGCGGCCATCGTGGCGGATGCTGCAGCAGCGATCGGCCTGGCCGACGCACCGGCCTTCACCACCCGCCCGGTCGAAGAGCAGGACTGGGTGCGCCTGACGCAATCGCAATTCGCGCCTATCCACATCGGCAAGAACATCTGGGTCGTGCCGAGCTGGCACGAAGCACCGGACCCTGACGGCCTGATCCTGGAACTGGACCCGGGCCTGGCCTTCGGTACGGGCAGCCACCCGACCACGCGCCTGTGCATGGAATGGCTGGAAGCGCATCCCGCGCCCGGCAAGACGGTGCTCGACTACGGTTGCGGCTCGGGCATCCTGGCGATGGTCGCCAAGAAACTCGGTGCGGAAACTGTCGCCGGCGTCGATATCGACCCGCAGGCGATCGAATCGGCGCGCGACAATGCCGAACGCAACGGCTGCGAGATCGAATACTTCCTGCCCGACACGTTCGCCACCTCGGCACACGCCACAGCGAAATTCGATATCGTGGTGGCCAATATCCTGTCGAGCCCATTGAAGCTGATGGCGCCAATGCTGTCGGGCCGCGTGGCCGACGGCGGTGCCTTGATTCTGTCGGGCGTGCTGGCGCGCCAGGCGCAAGAAGTGGCGGCTGCCTACGCCCCGTTCATTCAGCTCGGTGTGTGGGCGGAGCAGGACGGCTGGGTCGCGCTGCACGGCCGCCTGGGTAGCGATGCCGCGCCGGTACCGCGCGCGGAAGGTGCGTAAGCACAGCAATGGCCCTCGCCACCAAATGCCCCCATTGCAACACGATATTTCGAGTCGCTGCTGACCAGTTGAAATTACGTGGGGGCATCGTGCGCTGTGGCACATGCAAGGAAGTGTTTGACGGCAATGCCGCGCTGGTCGATCCAGCCGCGGCATTGTTGCCGTCTGCGGGACCGGCTCCGGCTTCTGCGCCGGTTATTTCCCTTTCCGCGCCGCCGCTGTCGCTCGATATCCCCGACAATTCGCCGCCTTTCGCCAGCGACGACGACGAACCCATCTATTCGCTCGACTTCGATACCTCGTTCGACCCGTTCGGCATCCTGCCTGAAACGGCGCAGCTCAAGGCCGATGACCTTCCCGAAGAAGACGAGCTGGACGACGGCGAACCGATCGACCTCGATCTCGATATCGATCCATCCGTGCCTGGCGAAGCGAGCAATCCGGCCCCGCCTGAAGCGGATGTCCCGCCTGCCGCCGTGCCCGTGCCGATGGCGCCATTCCGCCGCCGCCAGAGCGAGGAAGCGCCCGCCTTTGTCACGTATTTGCGCGACAGCCGGCGCGAACCGAAGCTGGAGGACCAGGCGCCTGTGGCGTCCCTTGCGCCCGTGGAAAAAGTCAGCCTGGACAAGCCGCTTGCCAGGCCCGCCTCCGATGCGCGCCAGGAACCGACCTTCACCGATCACTCATTCGACCTGCCCGCCGCAGAGCCGGCGGATATGGAACTGGAGACAGACGACGTCATCTTGCCGCCCGCTCCTGACGAACCGGCTTTTGTAACGCAGGGCCGCCGCCGCGAACAGAGCGGCAAGGCCCTGCGCATCGCCATGGCATGCGGTGCGGTGGCCTTGCTGCTGCTGTTGCTGCTGCAGGTGATGACCACCTTCCGCAATCCGCTGGCCGCGCAATTCCCGCAGTTCAAGCCGGCGCTGGCCGCGCTGTGTTCGGTCAGCGGCTGCCGGGTCGAGCTGCCGGCCCAGATCGAAGCGCTGGCCATCGAGCAGGGTGAATTGCAGACGCTGGCGCCGCAGCGCTTTTCGTATGTCTCGCAGCTGCGCAACCTGGGCCGCAGCGTGCAGGCCTGGCCCAGCATCGAACTGATTCTCAACGACGACGACGGCAAGCCCGTGCTGCGCCGCGTGGTCGCGCCGCGCGACTACCTGCCGGCCGGCACCGATGTGGCCAAGGGCTTTGCACCGCGTTCCGAGCAGAACATCAGACTGTATTTCACACTCGACCAGCTCACGGCGTCTGGCTACCATATCGCCATCTTTTACCCCTAACTGACACTATCATGACCAAAACTTCGTTGATCTGCGGCTCGCTTGCCACCGACACCATCATGCAATTCCCGGGCCGCTTCGGCGAGTCGCTGCTGGCCGACCAGCTGCACAAGGTGAATGTCTCGTTCCTGGTGCCGACCATGCGCACCGAGTTCGGCGGCTGCTCGGGCAATATCGCCTACAGCCTGAAAATGCTCGGTGGCGATCCGCGCATCGTCGGCGTGATGGGCCAGGACAGCGCCGCCTACCTGGAGCGCCTGCAAAAGCTGGGCATCTCGACCGCCAATATCCTGATCAAGGCCGACAGCTACAACGCGCAGTGCTTCGTCACGGCCGACAGCGACAACAACCAGATCAACGCCTTCCATCCTGGCGCCATGTCGTTCGCGCATGAAAACCCGATCGCCAACGCAGGCCCGGCCCGCGTGGCCATCATCTCGCCGGATGGCGACCAGGGCATGCTCAAGCACGCCGCCGACCTGGCCGAACTGGACATTCCGTTCATGTTCGATCCGGGCCAGCAACTGCCGATGTTCAATGGCGAGCAGCTGATCGACTTCATCAACAAAGCCACCTATGTGTCGGCCAACGACTATGAAATGGAAATGTTGATGGAACGCACGGGCCTGACCCTGCCGGACATCGCCAGCCGCCTGGAAGCGCTGATCGTCACGCGCGGCGAAAAGGGGTCGGAAATTTACACGGGCGGCAAGCGCATCGACATTCCTGTCGTGGTCGCCAAGGAAGTGCTGGACCCGACCGGCTGCGGCGATGCCTACCGCGCCGGGCTGCTGTTCGGCATCACCAACGACCTGGGCTGGGAAACCAGCGGCCGCCTGGCCAGCCTGCTGGGCGCGATCAAGATCGCCACCCAGGGCGCGCAGAACCATGTGTTTACGCCGGAAAGCATCGCCGACCAGTTTGAAGCGGCGTTCGGTTACCGCTATTAATATCCATTGATGCCGTAGGTCGGGTAGGTCGGATTAGGCCGCAGGCCGTAATCCGACCTCACCACCGGCCACGCCAACGGTGTTGTCGGGTTACGCGCGAAGCGCTAACCCGACCTACCCGACCCGCATCACCGTCCCATCACAAAAATCATCCCCACCAGCATCTGCGCAATCTGCAGCAGGATCAGCGCCACCAGCAGCGACAGATCCAGGCTGCCCACCAGCGGCACTACCTTGCGGATCGGACGCAGCAGCGGCTCGTTCAGGGCGCGCACGAACGGCGCCAGCGGCGCATGCGGGTTGACCCAGCTGAAGATGGCTTCGATGATCAGCAGCGCCATGAAACCGTACAGTATCCATTGCAGGAAGCGCTGCAGGGCTTTCAGCAGCACCGCTTCGACCGGCAGGCCGGCGATAAACCAGATGCAGGTGGCCAGCAGCACGATCAGGAAGGCGCCGATCAGGCTGGCCCAGTCATAGCCGCCCACGCCCGGCACCACGCGGCGCAGCGGACGCACCAGCCAGTCGGACAATTGAAAGGTGAACTGCGCCACCGACGAGGGTGGACGCACGCGCACGGCCTGCATCCAGAAACGCAGCAGCAGGACGCCGCCCAGCAGCGTGGCGATGGTATCAACGATCAATGTAAGGATAGTGATCAGCACAAAAAATTCTCCAAAAAAAAACCGCTGTGTGATTATCACACAGCGGCGTGTTGCCTCACCCAGGCACCCGCTTCGTCACATTACGATGGGCGGGTGCTGGTTGGGAATGGCCAGGCTGCGGCCGGTGCCAACACGGTTTTTGCTACGGGTGCGATCGGCGCTGCTGCAGGCTTGGCCGCTTCCGCTTTCGGCGCGGCCTTTTTAGGCGCGGCCTTCTTGGCGGCTGGCTTGGCTGCGGCAGGTGCTGCGGCTGCCGGCGTCGCTGCCGGTGCAGCTTCTGCGGTGGCTACCGGAGCTGCGGCGACTGGCGCTGCGGCTGGTGCGGCGGCCGGCTTGGCTGCTGCTTTGGCCGCGGGCTTGGCCGCCGCTTTTGCTGCAGGTTTTGCCGCTGCCGGCTTGGCCGCTGCCGGCTTGGCTGCTGCTTTGGCGGCAGGTTTCGCTGCCGGTTTGGCTTCAGCTTTAGCTGCAACCTTCGCTGCCGGTTTGGCCGCTACTTTCGTTGCTGGCTTGGCGGCGGCTTTGGCTGCTGGCTTGGCTGCTGCTTTGGCCGCTGGCTTGGCTGCAGGTTTTGCTGCAGGTTTTGCTGCTGCTTTTGCCGCTGGTTTGGCTGCTGCTTTTGCTGCTGGCTTGGCTGCCGCTTTGGCCGCAGGTTTTGCTGCTGGCTTGGCGATTGCTTTTGCTGCAGGTTTCGCTGCTGGCTTGGCTGCTGCTTTTGCTGCTGGCTTG
>NZ_DAMAGB010000018.1:0-87236 GCF_031995485.1 Janthinobacterium sp. | reverse complement strand
AAGACCTGGCCTGCCTGGGCTTCTCGGCCGACCTGGTGATGCAGTCGTTCTGCCACACCGCGGCCTACCCGAAGCCGGTGGACGTCAAGACTCACCACACGCTGCCGGAGTTCATCTCCACCCGTGGCGGCATTTCGCTGCGCCCGGGCGACGGCGTGATCCACAGCTGGCTCAACCGCATGCTGCTGCCCGACACCGTCGGCACCGGCGGCGACTCGCACACCCGTTTCCCGGTCGGCATTTCGTTCCCGGCCGGTTCGGGCCTGGTGGCCTTCGCGGCTGCCACCGGCGTGATGCCGCTGGACATGCCCGAATCGGTGCTGGTCCGCTTCAAGGGCAAGATGCAGCCGGGCGTGACCCTGCGCGACCTGGTCAACGCGATTCCGCTGTATGCGATCCGCCAGGGCATGCTGACGGTCGACAAAAAGGGCAAGAAGAACATTTTCTCCGGCCGCATCCTGGAAATCGAAGGCCTGCCTGACCTGAAGGTCGAGCAAGCGTTCGAACTGTCCGACGCCTCGGCGGAACGCTCGGCCGCCGGCTGCACCGTGCACCTGGACAAAGCGCCGATCATCGAGTACATGACCTCGAACATCACCCTGATGAAGTGGATGATCGCCAACGGCTACCTGGACCAGCGTACCCTGGAGCGCCGCATCCGCGCCATGGAAGCGTGGCTGGCCAACCCGGAGCTGCTGGCGCCGGACGCCGATGCGGAATACGCCGCCGTGATCGAGATCGACCTGGCCGACATCCATGAGCCTATCGTCGCCTGCCCGAACGACCCGGACGATGTGAAGACCCTGGCAGAAGTGGCTGGCGCGCGCATCGACGACGTGTTTGTCGGTTCGTGCATGACCAATATCGGCCACTTCCGCGCCGCCTCCAAGGTGTTGGAAAACAAGACCGACATTCCGGTGCGCCTGTGGATCGCGCCGCCGACCAAGATGGACCAGCAGGTGCTCACAAGCGAAGGCCATTACGGCAGCCTGGGCCGCACCGGCGCGCGCATGGAAATGCCGGGCTGCTCGCTGTGCATGGGCAACCAGGCGCAGATCCGCAAGGGCGCCACGGTGATGTCGACTTCGACCCGCAACTTCCCGAACCGCCTCGGCATCGAGACCAATGTCTACCTCGGCTCGGCCGAACTGGCCGCCGTGTGTTCCCTGCTGGGCCGGATTCCGACCCGCGCGGAATACATGTCGCATATCGGCGTGATTGCCGAGAATGCCGACGACATCTACCGCTACATGAATTTCGACAAGATCGAAGAATTCCGTTCGGTGGCGGACAAGGTGCAAGTGCCGGCCTGAGGCTGAGTGAATGAAGCGACCCCGGCAAGCTGGCAACGGCTTGCCGGGTTTTTTTTTGGCTATATATTCTGCGAGCAGGGCGGTGTTTTTGGGTACCATATAAAGACTGAAAAAAAAGAAAGGATGCACGCATGACCATTTCTATTTCCGGCAAGTTGATCCAGCGCGCGTCGCAGCTGTCCGATCGCGCAAGAATGGTGCTGGGCCTGATCGATGGCGGCCCGCCATGGTTGAGCTGGGCCTGCGCCAGCCCGGCGGCTCGCCATGATTTCGTCGATGAACTCACGCTGCTGGCTGATGTCCAGAAGGGTTTGCACTCTGCCAGCCTGGTATTTTTGCCGCGTACTGGCTTGTCGGTCAGTCCGCTCAAACTGATGAGCCTGGAAACCGACACGCTGCGCCTGCTGGCGCTGGGGGAATCGGGCGATGCCAGTGAACACGATGCGGCACGCCTGCGTCATGCGCTGCAAACGAATCAGCTGCTGACCAACGATCAGTTGGCCAGCACCGATGGCTTCCTTGCATTGCTGGGCGTCGGGCCAGCTTCACTGTTCAAGCTGCAGGACCTGAATGACCGCCTTGCGCTGTTCACCTTGATGCCATCCCGCAACGCTGCTGTTGCCGCAGCCGAGCCGGCATTGCGCGCCGAGGCCGCCGCTTTTGCCGTGCAACAGGCCCGTACCGTGGCGCAGTTTTGCGACTATTATCAATTTTTCCTGCTGTTTGCGGGAAGCGGCACTGCGCCGGAAGCCGATCCGGCAGGGCGTGCGCAAAAGGCCGAGGCGGCGCTGTATCACTTGCTGCCCCTGACTTTTGGCCGGCTTGATAGCCTGCAACTATCCGCATCGCCGTTGCAGAGCCAGGACCTGATGTCCGCTATCCGGCAATGGCAGGCGGGCGGGCGATCGGTCGGCTTTCCCAATGTGTCGCAAGCGGCCTTGCAGATGGTGGCGCATGGCGGCTATCGTGGCGAGGAGAGTGGCGCCGCGATTGTTCGCCTGGTGGACGATTATCTGGGGCAGGCCAATGCCTTGCTGATGAAAGGGCGCATTACCGCACAGAGCATGGGACAGGATGGCGCGAGCCTGCGTTATACCGTTGAAGACGCGACACATCAGGCGCAGCTTGAAGTCAGCCCCGAGCGCGTGGTGTACCTGCGCGCTTACGCGCGTCTTGCGCCGGCGGCGCAGCCGGAGGACTGAGGGGCCAGGCGCAGGACAGGCGCGCATCACGCGCGCCGGCCCTGCGTCCATGGCCCTGGCGTCAAGCGGCCTGCTGCTCGCTGGCCAGCCGCTGCGCCATCGCCGGCGACAGCGACACCGCGAACGGCATGCGCCGCAAAATGTCGCGCTCGATCATGATGCCGTCGGGGGCGTCGACCAGCTGCAGTCCGTCGGGCTTGAGTTCGAACACGGCGCGCTCGGTCACATACAGCACGGTTTGCCCGTCGGCGCGCGCGCGCCGGCCGCTGAAGGTGATGTGGCGTACCTGTTGTACCAGTTTCGGTATCGCGCCGGGCGTGACGATGGCGAGCTTGCCGTCGTGCTGTTCCACCTGCAGCCCCTTGGCCTCGAAAGCGCCGCAGAACACCACCTTTTTTGCCCCCTGCGTGATGTCGACAAAGCCGCCCGGGCCGACGATGTCGGCGCCCAGCCAGGAGGCGTTGACATTGCCCTGCGCGTCCATTTCTCCCATGCCCAGAAAGGCGATATCGATGCCGCCGCCGCTGAAAAAGTCGAACTGG
This sequence comes from Janthinobacterium sp., assembly GCF_031995485.1. Classification (NCBI taxonomy): domain Bacteria; kingdom Pseudomonadati; phylum Pseudomonadota; class Betaproteobacteria; order Burkholderiales; family Oxalobacteraceae; genus Janthinobacterium; species Janthinobacterium sp. The sequence goes on along the minus strand of NZ_DAMAGB010000018.1, from coordinate 84,179 downwards.
TCGGTCGACTTGACGATGGCGCTGGCGTGGCGGGTGGCGCCGAACAGGTGGCCGGGCAGCAGTTCGCCATTGTGCGGGCCCTGCTCGATGACGGTCCAGGCGATGTCCTTGCCTTGCGCTGCGGCGATGGCGGGGATGCCGTCCGGGATGCCGAAGCCGAAGTTGACGCAGGCGCCGGCGCTCAGTTCTTCGCTGGCGCGCCGCGCGATCAGGTAGCGCAGGCCGTCGGGCGGCGTTTGCGCGGCGCGCTCCGGCGGCGCCGGCAACTGGCCGCTGATGGCCGGATCGTAGGGCGAGCCGGTGGTCTGGCACTGCTGCGGATTGACGCAGATGCGGTCGACCAGGATGCCGGGAATGGCGACGTCGCGCGCCGGCGAGATCGGCGCGTCCAGCGCGTCGCGCACCTGGGCAAACACCTGGCCGCCGCTGTTGTGGGCGGCCATGGCGGCGGCAAACGCGTCCATGTCTGACGGTTCCTCGCGCTGGGTCAGATTGCCCTGCGGGTCGGCGGCCGTGCCGCGTATCACGGCGAAATCGACCTTGAACGGGTGGTACCACAGCAGCTCCTTGCCTCCCAGGGTCACCACGTCGACGATGTCGTCGACGGCGCGGCTGTTGCACTTGCCGCCGCCGTGGCGCGGATCGGCAAAGGTGTCGAGGCCGATATGCGTCACCAGGCCATGGCGGCCGGCGCCGATTTCGCGCAGCAAAGTCTGGATCACGCCGGCCGGCAGGGTGTAGGCGGCAATCGCATTGTCGTGCGCGAGTTGTTGCATGCGCTTGGACCAGGTCCAGTGGCCACCGATCACGCGCCTGACCATGCCCTCGTGGGCAAAGCGGTTGATGCCGGAAGCGATGCCGTCGCCGATGCCCAGCGCATGCACCAGGGTCAGGTCGCGCGGATGGCCGGTGTCCAGGAAGCGCCGTTCGATCGCCGCGCAGATCATGTCCGCCTCCACCAGGCCGCCGCCCGAGCCGCTCAATACCACCAGCGCGCCATCGAAAATGGCGTCGGCCATCGCCGCCGCCTCGCACCATGCTGCTGTCTTCATCTTGTCTGTCTCCTTGAATTAAACGTGTCGAGATCGCTTGCCAAATCCCGAAACTTGAAGAATAATGATATAACTAGTTAGTTATTTACGCAAGCAGCCAGCAAAAACTGGCGAGTACAACAACAGGAGATACAACATGCATTTGTCCACCGAACACCAGCAAGTGGCCGACATGACGCGCCGCTTCGCCAATGAAGTGATACGCCCGCAGGCCGAACGGCTCGACCACGAAGAGGCGTTTGCCGGCGATATCTATCGCGAAATGGGTGAAATCGGCCTGTTCGGCATCGCCGTGCCCGAGCAGTACGGCGGCGCCGGCCTCGACTGCCTGGCCTACAGCCTGGTGATGGAAGAGCTGAGCCGCGGCTATGCCTCGGTGGCCGACCAGTGCGGCTTGGTCGAACTGCTGACCACCTTGCTGACCCAGCACGGCACGGAAGACCAGAAGCAGCGCTGGATCGCGCCGCTGGTGCGCGCGCGCCAGCGCGGCGCCTACTGCATCACCGAGGCCGGCGCCGGCTCCGATGTGTCGGGCATCAAGACCACGGCCGTGCGCCAGGGCGACGGCTGGCTGCTGAACGGCACCAAGCTGTGGATCCATAACGCCCCCGTGGCCGACGTGGCGCTGGTGCTGGCGCGCACCGATCCGGCCGCCGGCAAGCGCGGCATGAGCATTTTTATCGTCGACTGCCACAGTGCCGGCGTGGCGCGCGGGCCGAAGGAGCACAAGCTGGGCCAGCGCTCGTCGCAGGTGGGCGAGCTGCATTTCAAGGATGTGCTGCTGCCGGCGGAGGCGCTGCTGGGCACCGAGGGCAGGGGCTTTCACATGATGATGAGCGTGCTGGAAAAAGGCCGCATCGGCATCGCCGCGCTGGCCGTCGGCATCGTGCAGGCGGGCCTGGAGGCGTGCGTCGAACAAGTGAAAATACGCCAGCAGTTCGGCCAGGCCATCGCCGAATTCCAGGCCATCCAGTTTATGCTGGCCGACATGGCCAAGGACGCCGAGGCGGCGCGGCTGCTGGTGCGCTCGGCGGCCATGAAGATCGACGCCGGCCTGGACGCCACCGCCGCCGCGTCGATGGCCAAGTGCTACGCCAGCGATGCGGCCGTGGCGCAAAGCGCGAACGCGATCCAGATTTTTGGGGGCAGCGGCTATATCCGGGGCTATGAAGTGGAACGCCTGTACCGCGACGCCAAGATCACGCAGATCTACGAGGGCACCAACCAGATCCAGCGCGTGATCATCGCGCGCAAGCTGCTGAAGGCGTAAGCATGAGCATGAGCATGAGCATGAGCACCAGAACCGCCATCGTCACCGGCGCCTCGCGCGGCATTGGCCGCGCCACGGCGCTGGGCCTGGCCGGCGACGGCTTCGATATCGCCGCCATCGCTTACAACGACGCCGAGGCGCTGGCCTCGCTGCGGGCCGAGGTGGCGCAGCTGGGCCGCCGCTGCCTGGTGTTCGACCACAATATCGCCGACCTGGCCGCGCTGCCGGCCGTGCTCGATGCGGTCGAACAGCAGCTGGGCCCCATCGACTGCCTGGTCAATAACGCCGGCGTGTCGGTGCTGAAGCGTGGCGACCTGCTTGATGTCGCCGAGGACAGCTACGACCGCTGCTTCGAGGTCAATACGCGCGCCACCTTTTTCCTGACCCAGGCGGTGGCCAAACGCATGCTGGCGTCGACCGCCCGCGAGGATGTCCATCGCAGCATCGTCTTCGTCACCTCGTCGAATGCCCAGGCGGCCAGCGTCGAGCGCGGCGAATACTGCATGTCGAAGACGGCGCTGCACATGGCCGCGCGCCTGTTCGCGATCCGCCTGGCCGGCGAGGGCATCGGCGCCTACGAGGTGCAGCCCGGCCTGATTCTGACCGAGATGACGGCGCCGTCGAAGGCCAAGTACGACGCCCTGATCGCGCAGGGCATGACGGTGGCGCCGCGCTGGGGCATGCCGGCCGACGTGGCCCGCGTGATCCGCACCATGGCCGGCGGCTTGCTGCCGTACACGGTGGCGCAGGAAGTGCGCGTTGACGGCGGCCTGCTGCTGCAGCGGTTTTGAGGAGAGGTCATGATTCCCTTGCATATCAAGGACTGCTGCATCAATACCGCCACGCTGGGCTTTCGCGAGCCGCTGGCGGTCAGCGCCCGGCGCATCGCCGATGCCGGTTTCGGCCATGTCACGCCGTGGCGCCAGGAAGTCGACGAGCTTGACCCGGAACCGGCGGCGGCCGCCATCCGCGCCGCCGGCCTGCAAACGGGCGCCTATTGCCGCACCATGTATTTCACGGCGAGCGATGCGGCGGGCCGGCAGGCGGCCATCGCATCGAACGCGCAGGCGCTGCGCGCGGCGGCCGTGCTGGGCGCACCGTACCTGGTGGCGGTGGTGGGCGGGCTGGCGGCGGGCAGCCGCGATATCGAAGACGCCCGCCGCCAGGTGCGCGACGGCCTGGCCGCGCTGCTGCCCGTGATGCGCGAAACGGGCGTGCGCATCGCGCTCGAACCGCTGCATCCGGTGTATGCGGCCGATCGCAGCGTGCTCAATACCATCGACCAGGCACTGGACTGGTGCGATGCGCTCGATCCGCAAGGCGAGGGCTGGTTCGGCGTGGCGGTCGATGCTTATCACACCTGGTGGGACCCGCAGTTGTATCCGGCGATTGCGCGCGCCGGCAAGCGCATCATGGGCTTCCATGTGTGCGACTGGCGGCTCGACACGCGCGACCCCTTGCAGGACCGGGGCATGATGGGCGACGGCGTGATCGACCTGCGCGCCATGCGTGGCGCGGTGCGGGGCGCGGGCTATGGCGGCCCGGTGGAGGTGGAGATTTTTTCGCGGCTGGACTGGTGGCAGCGCCCACCGGATGAAGTGCTGGCCGCGTGCCGCGCGCGGCTGGAAAGCGTGTGCTGAAGACACTTGCTTGCTGTGCTTGCCTAATATGCTTGCCATCACGGCGCACTGCTGTAGAATTCAAGTAACTAACTAGATCGTTATATGGCGTCAGCCTGAAAACGCAAACCAGACACTGGAGACATTGTGGCAGAAATTCTCTTACCCGGCCCGGATGGCCGCCTGCAATCCCACACCCTGACGGGCACGCCCTGGAGCGCGCCGGCCGCGCCCGCGCAACCGTTCAACCGCATCGTGCTGTCGGCCGCGCATGTCGTGGCCGACCCACTGGCCGATGGCGACGCCATCGACTGGGACGCCACCCTCGCTTACCGCCACTACCTGGCCGGCATGGGCCTGGGCATCGCCGAGGCGATGGACACGGCGCAGCGCGGCATGGGCCTGGACTGGCGCACGGCGCTGGAACTGATACGCCGCACCCGCGCCAGCCTGGGCGACGACAGCGTACCGGTCTTCAACGGCTGCGGCACCGACCACCTGGACTCCGCGGGTTCGTACACGCTGGACGACGTGATCGGCGCATACAAGGAACAGATGGACGCCATCCAGCAGCTGGGCGGGCGTCTGATCCTGATGGCCAGCCGCGCGCTGGCGCGGGTGGCGACAACCCCCGACGACTACCTGTACGTGTACCGCCAGGTGCTGGCGCATGCCGAGCAACCGGTGGTGCTGCACTGGCTGGGCGACATGTTCGACCCGGAGCTGGCCGGCTACTGGGGCACGAGCGAACTGACGGCGGCGCGCGATATCGCGCTGGAAGTCATCCGCGAGTCGGCCGCCAGGGTCGACGGCATCAAGATCTCCCTGCTGGACGCGCAGCGCGAGATCGACATGCGCCGGCGCTTGCCGGCTGGCGTGAAAATGTACACCGGCGACGACTTCAATTACCCCGAGCTGATCGCCGGCGACGAGGCCGGGTTCTCGCATGCGCTGCTGGGCATTTTCGACGCCATCGCGCCGGCGGCGGCGCATGCGCTGGCAGCGCTGGCCCAAGGCGAGCGCGAACGTTTTCTCGCCATCCTGGCGCCTACTGTGCCGCTGTCGCGCCATATTTTCAAGGCGCCCACGCGCTACTACAAGACCGGCGTGGTGTTCCTGGCCTACCTGAACGGCCATCAGCGGCACATGAAGATGCTGGCCGGCCACCAGGCCATGCGCGCCTTGCCGTATTTCGCCGAGACCTTCCGCCTGGCCGATGCGGCCGGCCTGCTGCGCGATCCGGACGAGGCGGTGGCGCGCATGCGGCGCTTCATGTCCTTTTACGGCGTTGGCGCCTGAGGCGGCCATGGGCACCGTGCATGCGCGGCGCGAAGGCGCGCTGCTGACGCTCACCCTGGACCATCCGGGCAAGGCCAATGCGCTCGACTTCGCCATGCTGCATGAACTCGAGCGCCAGATCGGCATCGTCGAGCAGGACCCCGGCGTGCGCGTGGTGCTGTTGCGCGGCACGCCAGGCGGCACCTTTTCCTCGGGCGCCGACGTGGGCCAGTGGGCGCCGATGGAGCCGCAGCAGTTCGCGCGCGACTGGATCGATTTCGGCAACCGCATTTTCGACCGCTTCGAGCGCCTGCGCTGCCCCACGGTGGCGGCCATCGAGGGCGTGTGTTTCGGCGGCGGCCTGGAACTGGCCCTGTGCGCCGACCTGCGCGTGGCCAGCGCTGGCGCGACCTTCCGCTTTCCCGAAGTGGGCATCGGCGCCATTCCCGGCTGGCAGGGCGGCGTGCGGCTGGCGCGGCTGGCGGGCCGGGGCAGGGCGCTCGAAGCGGTGCTGAGCCTGTGCACCGTGGATGCGGCGCGCGCCGAACGCTGGGGCCTGCTCAACGCCGTCTGGGACGGCGCCGCGTTCGAGCAGGAACTGGCCACGCTGGCCGCGCGCCTGGCGGCGGTGTCGCCGCACGCGGCGGCGCTGGCCAAGGAAGCGATCTTGTGGAACGCCGAACCGGGCGAATTCCATGCGGCGGCCGGCGCCGAGATCAAGGGCAGCCGCGACGCCGCCATCGGCCTGCAGGCTTTCCGCGACAAATGCAAGCCTGTATTCTAGTCAAAAACAAACAGTCAATAAAATCAACAGGAGCGAGACCATGAACAAAAGAAGCCTGCCCACCACGCCACGCGTGTTCCAGATGTATATCGACGGCCAGTTCACCGACGCCGCCAGCGGCGAGACCATCACCCGCCACAGTCCCGCCCACGGCGTGCCGGTGGCCAGCTGGCCACGCGCCGGCAAGGACGACACCGAACGCGCCATCGCCGCCGCGCGGCGCGCCTTCGACCACGGCCAATGGGCCGGCATGGGCGCGGCCGAACGGGCCAAGGTGCTGTTCAAGGCGGCCGACCTGATCGAAGCGCAGGCCGAAGAACTGGGACTGGTCGAATCGCTGGAAACGGGTAAACCCATCCTGCAGGCGATCGGCGAGATCCACGGCGCCGTCGACGTGTGGCGCTTTGCCGCCGGCGCGGCGCGTACCATGGCCGGCCAGGCCTACGACAATATGGGCGAGCGCATCCTGGCGATGGTGCTGCGCCAGCCGCTGGGCGTGGTCGGCGTCATCACGCCGTGGAATTTCCCCTTCTTCATTCTCTCCGAGCGCCTGCCGTTCATCCTCGCCGCCGGCTGCACGGCCGTGATCAAGCCGGCCGAAGCGACCAGCGGCACCACCGTCATGCTGTGCGCGCTGCTGGAAAAAGCGGGTCTGCCGGCCGGCGTGGTCAATGTGGTGACGGGCCGCGGCAGCGTCGCCGGCCAGGCCATCCTCGACAGCGATTTGGTTGACATGGTGTCGTTTACCGGCTCGACCGCCACCGGCCAGAAGGCGATCGCCGCCTCGGCTGGCAATATCAAGAAGCTGGGCCTGGAACTGGGCGGCAAGAATCCGCACATCGTGTTCGCCAACGCCAACCTCGATGACGCGGCCGACGGCGTCGCCTTCGGCATGGCCTTCAATGCGGGCCAGTGCTGCGTCGGCGGCAGCCGCCTGCTGGTCGAGCGCAGCGTTGCCGCCGCCTTTACGGAAAAGCTGGCGGCCAAGATCGCCCGCATCCGCATCGGCGACCCGCTCGACGAAGCCACCCAGGTGGGTGCCATGTTCGACGAAGGCCATATGCACGGCGTGCTGGCGTATATCGAACAGGGCGTGAAGGCGGGCGCCACGGTGGTGTGCGGTGGCGGACGGCTGGAAACCGAACGTGGTTACTTCGTGCAGCCGACCGTGCTGGCCGACGTGCCCAACGGGACGCCGCTGCTGCGCGAAGAGATCTTCGGGCCGGTGCTGGCGGTCGTGCCCTTCGATACCTATGAAGAGGCGATCGCGCTGGCCAATGACAGCGAATTCGGCCTGTCGGCCTCGATCTGGACGCATGACCTGAACCAGGCGCTGCGCGCGTCGCGCGATATCCAGGCCGGCCGCGTCTGGGTCAATACCACGCTCGACAATGGCCCGGAAACCCCGCTGGGCGGCATGAAGCAGTCGGGCCAGGGCCGCGAGGCGGGGCTGGCCGGCATCGAGGAGTACACGGAAGTCAAAACCGTGCATATCAATCTGCAGCCGCGCCAGCACTGGATCAATTGAGGGGAGCGCCATGGATTACGATTACATCATCGCCGGCGGCGGCTCGGCCGGCTGCGCGCTGGCCGCGCGGCTGTCCGAATCGCCCGAGGTGCGCGTGCTGCTGCTCGAAGCGGGCAAGGCCGACAGCAACCCGTACATCCACCTGCCGGTGGGCTTCTACAAGATGACGGGTGGCCCGCTGACCTGGGGCCTGACCACGGTGCCGCAAAAGCACGCGCTGAACCGCGAGATCGCCTACACCCAGGCGCGCGTGCTCGGTGGCGGCAGCTCCATCAACGCCCAGGTCTACACGCGCGGCTGCGCCCAGGACTATGACGCCTGGGCGAATGACCATGGTTGCACCGGCTGGAGCGGCGCCGAGGTGCTGCCGTACTTCGTGCGGGCCGAGGACAACGACAGCCTGGCCGGCCCGCGCCACGGCATCGGCGGCCCGCAGGGCGTCAGCACGCCCACGCCGCAGCCGATCACGCGCGCCTTCGTGCAGGCCTGCCAGCAGGTGGGCATGCCGTATAACCCCGATTTCAACGGCGAGAAGCAGGACGGCGCCGGCGCCTACCAGACCATCACGCGCCAGGCACGGCGCTGTTCGGCGGTGGTCGGCTATCTGCGCCCGGCCATGCGGCGGCCCAACCTGACCGTGCGCACCGGCGTGCTGATCGAGCGCATCCTGGTCGAGCGCCAGCGCGCCGTCGGCGTGGAAATCATCGAGCACGGCAAGCGGGTGATGCTGCGCGCCAGCGGCGAAGTGCTGCTGACGGCGGGCGCCATCGGTTCGCCCAAGCTGATGCTGTTGTCCGGCATGGGCCCGGCCGACGAGCTGCGCGCCCTGGGCATACCGGTGGTGGCCGACCTGCCCGAGGTGGGCCGCAACCTGCACGACCATTTCGGCATCGACGTGGTGTATGAACTCAATGGCCCGCACAGCCTGGACAAGTACAACAAGACGCACTGGATGCTGTGGGCCGGCCTGGAATACCTGCTGTTCAAGAAGGGGCCGGTCGCCTCGACCATCGTCGAAGGCGGCGCCTTCTGGTATGCCGACCGCCAGGCCGCCACGCCGGACCTGCAGTTCCACTTCCTGGTCGGCGCCGGCGTCGAGGCCGGCGTGCCGAAGATCGCTTCCGGCTCGGGCGTGACCATGAATTCCTATACGCTGCGGCCGAAAGCGCGCGGCTCGGTCACCCTGCGTTCGGCCAGCGTGCGCGACGCGGCGCTGGTCGACCCGAATTTCCTCGGCCATGAATACGATTTGCGCACGTCGATCGAAGGCGTACGGCTTAGCCGCGAGATCTTCGCCCAGTCGGCACTGGGCAAGTACGTGAAAAAAGAGCATTTTCCGGGCGGCGCCATCAGCAGCCACGCGCAGCTGGAACAGTATGCGCGCCAGTATGGCCGCACCTCGTATCACCCGGTCGGCACCTGCCGCATGGGCGGCGACCCGGGCTCGGTGGTCGACCCCGAACTGCGCGTGCGCGGAATCGCCGGCCTGCGCATCTGCGACAGTTCCGTGATGCCGGCGCTAGTCAGCTCGAACACCAATGCGCCATCGATCATGATCGCCGAAAAGGCGGCCGACATGATACGCGCCGCGCGCCTGGGCGCCGGCCTTGAAACCCGCGTGAAGGAAGCCGCATGAGCATCACGCAACCCATTTCCCTGCCGGCCACCATGCGCGCCGCCGTGCTGGTCGCGCCTGGCCAATTCGAGGTGCGCCAGGTACCGGTGCCGCTGCCGGGACCAAATGATGTGCTGGTCAAGGTCACGCGCTGCGGCCTGTGCGGCACCGACATGCATATCTACCACGGCAGCTATTCGGCCGACCGCCTGCCCCTGATCCCGGGCCATGAATTCTCCGGCCATATCGCGGCCATCGGCGGAGCCGTCACCGGCCTGGCGCTGGGCCAGGGCGTGACGGCCGATATCAACGTCGGTTGCGGCGCCTGCTTTTATTGCCGCAAGAACGAGATCATGAATTGCCCGGCGATGGTGCAGATCGGCATCCATGTCGATGGCGGCCTGGCCGAGTATGTGCGCGTGCCGGCCAGCCATATCGTGCCGGTGGCCGACACCACGCCGATCGAGCTGGCGGCGCTGACCGAACCCGTGTCGTGCATCGTGCGGGCCGTGAAACGCAGCCGGCTGCGGCTGGGCGAATCGGTGCTGATCCTGGGCGCCGGGCCGATCGGCAACCTGCACCTGCAGGTGGCGCGCCAGGCCGGTGCGGCGCCCATCATCGTCTCGGACCCGAATCCCGAACGGGCCGCATGGGCCAGGGCCAGCGGCGCCGATTACGTCGTCAGCGATCCGGCGCAGCTGGCCGGCGTGGTGGCGCGGGCCACGCAGGGCAGGGGCGCCGACCTGGTGATCGAATCGGTGGGCCTGACGTCGCTGTACGAACAGGCCTTCGACCTGGTGCGCCCGGGCGGGCGGGTGCTGGCCTTCGGCTTGTCCGCGCCGGACGCGCAGGCGCATTACCTGCCGTTCAAGGTGGTGCTCAAGGAACTGGGCCTGCAGGGCAGCGTGGCCGGCATGGGCGACGACATGCACGAGGCGATGACCCTGATCGCGCATGAGCGCCTGGCGCTGGACGCTTTTGTCGCCACCGTGTATCCGCTCGAACGCATAGCCGAGGCGATGGACGCATTCATCAGCGACAAGCGCATCAACAAGATCCAGATCGCCATCGGCGATGTTCTCAAGGAGACCGCATGAGCATTTATTTCCGACCGGGGCTGGAACGCAGCTTCGGCACGTATCCGCTCAGGGGCGAGGAGCTGGCGGCGGCCGTGCGGGCGGCGCTGGCCGCCGGCTACCGCGCCTTCGACACGGCGCAGGGCTATGGCAACGAGGCCGACCTGGGGCTGGCCTTGCAGGGTTGCGGCGTGCCGCGCAGTGAGCTGTGCATCACCTCCAAGGTCGCGCCGGAGAATTTTGCGCCCGAACGCTTTGTTGACTCGGTGCGCGACAGCCTGGACAAATTGAAACTGGCGCAGCTGGACGTGCTGCTGCTGCACTGGGCGCCGGCCGATGGCGATATCTCGCCCTCGCTGGCGCTGCTGGAACAGGCGGCCGACCTGGGCCTGGCGCGCCATATCGGCGTGAGCAACTACACGGCCGCCATGATGCGCCAGGCGGCGCGGCTGGTGCGCCGGCCGCTGGTCACCAACCAGGTCGAATTCCACCCGCTGCTGGACCAGGGCAAGCTGCTGGCGGCGGCCGGCGAGACCGGCATTGCCCTGTCGTCCTACTGCTCGGTGGCGCGCGGCGAAGTGTTCAAGTATCCGCTGTTCGGCGAGATCGGCGCGGCGGTGGGCAAGTCGGCGGCGCAGGTGGCGCTGCGCTGGATACTGCAAAAGGGCGTGGCGATCAACACCATGTCGACCAAGCCGGAAAATATCGGCGCCAATTTCGATATCATGGATTTCACGCTGTCGAGCGTCGACATGGCGCGCATCGACGCGCTGGGCGCCACCAACTACCGCGTCGTGACCAGTGCAAGAGTGCCATACGCACCGCGCTGGGATTGATTTCTACAACAAGGAGGAGACCATATGCAGCCCACTGAACAACGCCAGATCGGCCGGACCGGCCTGGAAGTGACCGCCTTTGCCTTCGGCACGGCGCCGATCGGCAATATCTTCGAACCCATCAGCGAGGCCGTGGCCAGCGAGATGATCGCCACCGCCTGGGACGCGGGCGTGCGCTTTTTCGACACCGCGCCCATGTACGGCCACGGCCTGGCCGAACTGCGCACGGGCCACAACCTGCGCGGCAAGCGGCGCGACGACTTCGTGCTGGCCTCCAAGGTGGGCCGGGTATTGACGCCGGCGCCGCGCGCCAGCATCGATTTCGGCCCCTGGGTCGATGCCGCGCCGTTCCGCAGCCGCTTCGACTACAGCTATGACGGCACCATGCGCGCCTTCGAGGATTCCTTGCAGCGCCTGGCGCTGGAACGCATGGATATCTGCTTTATCCACGATATCGACGTGTACACCCAGGGCGCGGACCAGCCGCGCGTGTTCGAGGAAGCGATGGATGGCTGCTGGCGCGCGCTGGACCGGCTGCGCTCGGAAGGCCTGGTGAAAGCCATCGGCGTGGGCGTCAATGAATGGGAAGTGTGCCACGCGGCGCTCAAGCGCCATGATTTCGACTGCTTCCTGCTGGCCGGGCGCTACACCCTGCTGGAACAGGCGGCGCTCGACGAATTCCTGCCGCTGTGCCAGCAGCGCGGCGCCACGGTGGTGGTCGGCGGCGGCTTCAATTCCGGCATCCTGGCCACCGGCGCCAGGCCTGGCGCCAAGTACAACTATGCGCCGGCGCCGCCCGCCATCCTCGAGCGCGTGGCGCGCATCGAGCAGGTCTGCCGCGACTTTGAGGTGCCGCTGCCGGCGGCGGCGCTGCAGTTCGTCGTCGCCCATCCGGCCGTCGCGTCCTTTACGGCCGGCACCCGCACGGTGCAACAGCTGCAACAGAACCTGGCATGGTTCTCCACGACCATACCGGCCGCCTTCTGGGAGACCTTGAAGCGCCAGGGCCTGCTGCGCGAGGATGTGCCGGTTCCCGTGTAAGCACATATAAGCACATATAAGCCTGCGATTTATCGGCGCGGAATCGTCAGATTCCGATTGCAATCGCAGAATTTCAGGTTTATAGTAACTATCTAGGGAGTTACTTAAATGCTCCTGGATAGACCCATACCACCCCAGCCAGTTTGAAAATAACCTCCCCGCCACGACGGGGACACCACCAAACGGAGACAAAATTGGAAAAAGACACGTCCTTCATCAAGACCTTCATCGAGCGCGAAACCGTCAGCCGCCGCCATTTCCTGCTGGCCGGCGCCGCCGGCCTGGCGGGCCTGTCCGCCATGGGCATGGGCCTGCCCGCGATGGCCGCGCCAGGCCAGCGCCTGCCGCTGGCCTGGAGCTACCGCGACCGCAGCAACCCGTACTGGAACGAGCTGGTGTCGGGCGGCGAGGCGTTCGTGGAAGGCCAGGGCTGGAAAAAATCCGACCTGGTCCATCTGATCAACAACGGCAGCAGCGAAAAGTCGCTGGCGGACATCAAGTCCTTCCTGGCCAAGACGGGCGGCAAGTGCGCCATCGCCTGCGACCCGAACGACGCGCCCAATGCGCGCCCGGTGGTCGAATCGGTGGCCAAGGCGGGCGCTTTTGTCTCCACCATCTGGAACAAGACGGACGATCTGCATCCCTGGGATTTCGGCGACAACTGGGTTTCGCACATGACCTGGTCCGACGTCGAGCCGGCCGAAAAAACGGCCCGCATCCTGCTGACCGCCATGGGCGGCAAGGGCGCCATCGTCGGTATCGGCGGCATTCCGGCCAATGGCCCGGCGGTCGAACGGCGCAAGGGCCTGATGAACGCACTGAAGGATTTCCCGAACGTCAAGCTGCTCGATTACCAGCCGGCCGACTGGAGCACGCAAAAGGCCAATGAGGTGATGCAGGGCTTTTTGACCCGCTTCGGCGAGCAGATCACGGGCGTGTTCAGCGCCAACGACTCGATGGCCTACGGCATCCTCGAAGCGCTGCGCGCCGAAGGGCGCAAGCTGCCGGTGGTGGCGTATGACGGCAACGCCCAGGCGGTCGACCTGGTGATGAAGGGCGAACTGCTGGCCACCTGCTTTACCAATCCGCCGTGGGCCGGCGGCATCTCGGTGGCGCTGGCCTACCACGCGGCGATCGGCACTTTCAAGCCGTCGAAAGAGCCGAAGGCGCACCGCGAGTTCTACGGCCCCACCATCCTCATCACGCAAAAAGACGCCCAGGCGTTCAAGAAGAAATACCTGTCGGGCAGCATCCCCAAATACGACTGGAAAGACTTCTGGGGCCCGACCACCGGGCCGATCCGCGCCTGAGTACCAGCAAGCCCGCGGCACCCGGCGCGCCATGGCATCCCGCCGCGCGCCGCCGCGGGCGCACGTCCCCGCACTGTGATTGAAGGCTTTACCATGACATCCTCCGCAACACCGTACCACCTCGCCTGGCAATGGGCGCCCGCCATCGTGCTGGCCGCGCTGCTGGCCTTTTTCACGGCGGTCAATCCGAATTTCCTCAGCGTCGCCAACCTGGCGCGCATGTCGATTTCCGCCACGCCCGCGCTGCTGGTGGCGCTGGGCGTGACCTTCATCATCATCATGGGCTCGATCGACCTGTCGATGGAAGGCGTGGTCTCGACCACCGCCGTCGTTTTCGGCTGGCTGTTCCTGGCCCTGGGCGGCCACCTGGCCGAAGGCTGGGCCTGGGTCGCGCTGCCGGCCGCCATCGCCGCCGGCGCCGTGTTCGGCTATATCAATGGCCTGATCCATATCCGCCTGTCGATACCGTCCTTCATGTCCAGCCTGGCGATGGGCTTTGTCGGCACCGGCATCGCCATCCTGATGACGGGCGGCGAACAGATCCGCATCGAGGACGATGTCTTTCGCGCCTTGCTGCTCAAGCGCTGGTGGAATTTTCCGCTGATGGCCTATGTGGGCGTGGCCGCCGTGCTGCTGGCCTGGTTTATCCAGCGCAAGACCGTCCTGGGCCGCAATTTCTATGCGGTGGGCGGCGGCGAACACCTGGCCCATGCGTCCGGCCTGAACGTGTACCGCGTGCGCCTGCTGGGCTTCATGCTGGCCGGCATGTTTTACGCGGCGGCCGCCCTGCTGGCCACGGCCAGGCTCGGCATGGCCGAAGCCAATACGGGCTCGAACTATATGTTCGTGTCGATCACCTCGGTGGTGGTGGGCGGCACCACCTTGCTCGGCGGCAGCGGCGGCGTGTGGAACACGGTGGCCGGCGTGCTGATCGTCAATGTCATCAGCAACGGCATGGTGGTGGCCGGCTTGCCGCGCTACCTGCAGGACGGCGTGCTGGGCCTGCTGGTGATTATCGCCGTGGTGCTGTCGACCGACCGTAAATCGATTTCTTTCGTGAAGTGACCGCCATGCTTGAATTTCGCAAAGTAGAAAAGAACTTCCCCAATGTGCGCGCCCTGAAGGGTGTCGATTTCAAAGTCGGCAACGGCGAGATCATCGGCCTGGTCGGCGAGAACGGCGCCGGCAAGTCGACCCTGATGAAGGTGCTGTACGGCAGCTACCAGCACGATGGCGGCGAGATCCTGATCGACGGCAAGCCGATCCGCTTCGCCAGCCCCCGCGCCGCGATGCAGGCCGGCATCGGCATGGTGTTCCAGGAACAGTCGCTGCTGCCCAACCTGAGCGTGATGGAAAATATCTTCCTCGGCTTCGAACAGCAGTTCTCGTCCTTCGGCGTGATCAACTGGAAGAAGATGGCGGCCGCCGCCCGCCTGCAGTTGAACAAGGTGCACCTCGATATCGACCCGAAGACCATCACGGCGCGGCTGTCGTTCGCCCAGCGCCAGATGGTGGAGCTGGCCAAGGTGCTGACCCTGGAAGAGCGGGTCGACGGCCAGCTGGTGATCCTGCTCGACGAACCGACATCGGTGCTGTCGAAAGAGGAAACCCGGCTGCTGTTCAAGCTGATCCGCGAGCTGCGTTCGCGCGCCGCCTTCATCTTCGTGTCGCACCGGCTCGACGAGGTGATCGAGATTTCGGACCGCATCTACGTGATGAAGGACGGCGAGGTGGTCAGCGTGGTCGACAGCGCGCAGGCGCAGGTCGAGCAGATCCAGCAGCAGATGGTGGGGCGCGAGATCAGCGTCGAATACTACCGCGAAGACAAGCAGCTGCCGCATGGCGCCGAGGTGCTGGTCGAGCTGGACGCCTTGAGCCGCAAGGGCCATTACCAGGACATCAGCCTGCGTTTGCACCGCGGCGAGGTGCTCAGCCTGGTGGGCGTGGAGGGCAGCGGCGGCGAAGCCATCCTGCGCACCCTGTTCGGCCTGGAACAGCCCACCTCCGGCAGCCTGCGGCTCAAGGGGCAAGCGGTCAAGGGCCAGAGCGCGGCCAGGGCGGTGGCCGGCGGCATGGGTTATATCCCGCGCGAACGCAAGATCGAGGGCATCGTCGACGGCATGTCGGTGTGCGAAAACATGACCTTGTCGCAGCTGGGCAATTACAGCCGGGCGGGGGTGCTGCGCATGGCGGCCGAAAAGACCACCGCCGCGCAGTGGATGGCGCGCCTGGCGATCAAGGCGCCGTCGGTGCACGCCAATGCGGGCAAGCTTTCTGGCGGCAACCAGCAGAAGGTGGTGATCGCCAAATGGCGCAGCGGCGGCTCGGACATCATTTTGCTCGACCACCCCACGCGCGGCGTCGACATCGGCGCCAAGGAGGGCATCTACGAGGTGATACGCGAAATGTGCGCGGACGGCTGCGGCGTGCTACTGATGGCCGACACGCTGGAAGAGGCGATCGGCTTGTCGCACACCATCGTGGTGCTCAAGGACCAGCGCATCCGCCACCGCTTCGACTGCGCGCCGGGCAGCAAGCCGACGCCGTTCGATCTGGTCCACCACATGACTTGACCTGCTTTTTTTACTGCGAGACCAAGATGAAGATAGAAAAACTGCGCGCCCACTTTCCGTGGCTGACGCTGGTGGTGCTGGCGCTGCTGGTCAGCCTGGCCCACCCCGAGTTCCTGCAGCCGGCCAACCTGCTGCAGATGGCCTCCGACGTCGCCGCCCTGTTCGTGATGGCGCTGGGGATCACGCTGGTGATCTATATCGGCGGCATCGACCTGTCGTCGCAATCGCTGGCCAATATGGCCACCGTGCTGGCCACCGTCGCGCTGCCGCTGGGCGGACCGTGGACCTCCCTGCTGGTGCTGCTGGCCGGGGCGCTGCTGGGCGGCGCTTCCGGCGTCGCCTCGACCAAGCTCAAAGTGCCGTCCTTTATCGCCACCCTGGCGCTGGGCGGCATCGCCCTGTCGCTGGGCGCCTATGTCTCGAAGCAGCAGTCGGTGTCGATGGACGCCGGGCTGCGTGCGCAGGGCTATGGCTGGATCTATGGCGCCACCCTGGCCATTCCGCACGAAGTGCTGATCGCATTGGCGCTGCTGGCGGTGCTGCTGTTCCTGGAGCGGCGCACCACCTTTGGCCGCGTCCTGAAGGCGATCGGCTGCGGCGAACTGGCGGCGCTGGCGTCGGGCATCCGCGTCGACCGCTACAAGATCGCCGCCTACGCGATTTCCGGCGCGCTGGCGGCCGCCGCCGGCCTGATCTTCGCTGCCCGCCTGGCCGGTGGCGGGCCGAACGTGGCCGAGGGCTTTCTGCTGCCGGCGATCGTCGCCGTGCTGGTGGGCGGCACCTCGCTGTCGGGCGGCGTCGGCGGCGTCCTGAACACCTTTGTCGGCACCCTGATCGTGGCGGTGATCCGCACCGGCATGGTCTACCTGGAAGTGCCGGCGCAGTCGCAGCAGTTCGTGTTCGGCCTGATGCTGATCGTCGCCATCGCGCTGACCATCGACCGCAGCAAACTGCAGATGGTCAAGTAATGGTTCGTTAAAAAACGGATTCGATTCACTTATTTCTCACGATGGAGCAACAATGAAGATACTCGTCCCCGTCAAGCGGGTAGTGGACTACAACGTCAAGGTCAGGGTCAAGGCCGATGGCAGCGGCGTCGAACTGGCCAATGTCAAGATGAGCATGAACCCCTTCGATGAAATCGCCGTGGAACAGGCGGTGCGGTTGAAGGAAGCGGGCATCGCCACCGAAATCATCGCCGTATCGTGCGGCGTGGCGGCCTGCCAGGAGGTGCTGCGCAATGCGCTGGCGATCGGCGCCGACCGCGCCATCCTGGTCCACAGCGAGGCCGAACTGCAGCCGCTGGCCGTCGCCAGGCTGCTCAAAGCCGTCTGCGACCAGGAGGCGCCGCAGCTGGTCCTGTGCGGCAAGCAGGCGGTCGACGACGACGCCAACCAGGTGGGGCAGATGCTGGCCGCGCTGGCCGGCTGGCCGCAGGCGACCTTCGCCTCGGCCATTGACTTGGCGGGCAACCAGGCGACCGTCACGCGCGAAGTGGACGGCGGCCTGGAAACCCTGCAGGTGACCTTGCCGGCCGTGATCAGCGCCGACCTGCGCCTGAACGAGCCACGCTACGTGACCCTGCCGAACATCATGAAGGCCAAGAAAAAGCCGCTGGCCACTGTCACGCCGGCCGAACTCGGCGTCGATGCCGCCGCGCTGCAACCGCGCTACAGCACCGTGCGCGTCGGCGAACCGGCGCCGCGCGCCGCCGGCGTCAAGGTGGCCGGCGTGGCCGAACTGATCTCGAAACTGACACTGGAAGCGAAGGTAATCTGATGACCACACTTGTTATTGCAGAACACGACCAGCAACAGCTGCATGGCGCCACCCTCAATACCGTCGGCGCCGCGCTGCGGCTGGGCGGCGAGGTCCATCTGCTGGTGGCCGGCAGCGACTGCGCGGCGGTGGCCGCCCAGGCGGCGCGGCTGCGGGGCGTGACCAAAGTGCTGCTGGCCGACGCGCCCCATTATGCCGCTCAGACGGCGGAAAACCTGGCCGCGCTGGTGGTCGCCAATGCAGCACCGTACAGCCATATCCTGGCGCCGGCCAGCACCTATGGCAAGAACGCCTTGCCGCGCGTGGCCGCGCTGCTGGACGTGGCGCAGATTTCCGAGATCAGCGCCATCGTGGCACCCGATACCTTCGTGCGGCCCATCTATGCCGGCAATGTGCTGGCCACCGTCACCAGCATTGACGCCGTCAAGGTGGCAACCGTGCGCACCACCGCCTTCGACCCGGTCGCCGAGGGCGGCGACGCCGCCGTGATCGAGGCGCTGGCGCCGGCCGCGGATACCGGTTTGTCGCGGCTGGTGTCGCGCGCGCTGGCCAGCTCCGAGCGGCCCGACCTGGGCGCGGCGAAGATCATCGTGTCGGGCGGGCGCGGCCTGGGCAGCGGCGAAAACTATGCGCGCCTGCTCGAACCGCTGGCCGACAAGCTGGGCGCCGCCCTGGGCGCCTCGCGCGCGGCGGTCGACGCCGGCTATGTGCCGAACGACTACCAGATCGGCCAGACGGGCAGGGTGGTGGCGCCGCAGGTGTATATCGCGGTGGGGATTTCCGGCGCGATCCAGCACCTGGCCGGCATGAAGGACGCGAAAGTCATCGTTGCCATCAACAGCGATGCGGACGCGCCGATCTTCCAGGCGGCCGACTATGGCCTGGTGGCGGACCTGTTCGTGGCCGTGCCGGAACTGAGCGCGGGCCTGTAGCGCCGCGCCATGGTCGCGCCGGTTTTCCACCGTCGACGGCTATAATGCAGGGCAAGAAGATGCTGGTCAATCAGCCAAGGAACAGGGCAATCATGGGAACAAAAATGGTATTTCGGGCGCGTAACGCCGATGCGACGCGCGACAGTATCTTGCAGGCGGCGCGCGCGGAGTTCGCCGCCTCCGGCCTCGGTGGCGCGCGGGTGGACGATATCGCCGAACGCTCGGGCTCGAACAAGCGCATGATCTACCATTATTTTGGCGGCAAGGATGACCTGTTCGCCGAAGTGATCGCGGCCGAATACGAGAAGATCCGCTCGCGCGAGATGGCGCTGAACCTGGAAGCGCTGCCGCCGATGGAGGCGATGAGCAAGCTGGTCGAGTTCACCTGGAATTACTATATCGAGAATCCGGAGTTCATCACCCTGGTCAACAGCGCCAACCTGCACAAGGGCCGCCACCTGGACGGCAAGAGCGGCCTGCGCGAAATGCAGGACAGCTATGTCGCCCTGGTGACCCGCATCCTCGACCGTGGCGTGGCGCTCAAGGTGTTCCGCGCCGGGGTCGACCCGGTACAGCTGTGCATCACGCTGGCCGCCATCTCGTATTACTACCTGACCAACCAGTACACGGGCGCCCACCTGTTCGGCTTCAACTTCACGCAGGACGCGGCCCTGAAGGCGCGCCTGCAATTCAATATCGACACGGTGCAGCGGATGCTGGCGGCCGCCGGCGGCTAGCCGGTGGCGATTTTTTTGGCGCCGATGCTCGATTCGACGCGGCCGGGGTGCTGATACGCCCCGAACTGGCGCGCCGGCGCATGGCGCAGTTTCTCCAGCGGCATGCCGGCATCGATCAATCACAGGAGCGTACACCTTGACACAACAGATGCAATCAGACCTGGCGCGCATCGCCGAGCAGGAACGCCAGCTGCAATTTGCCACCCTGGACCTGGACCAGCTGTGGCGGCTGGGCGGCCTGCTGCGCGCCATGGCCCGCGAACGCGGCATGGCGCTGGCGATCGAGATCCGGGTCGGCGCCGACACCGTGTTCCAGTCCATCATGCCGGGCGCCAGCCCGAATAACGCCGACTGGGCCCGCCGCAAGCGCAATACCGTGCAGATGCTGCACACCAGCTCCTACGCGGTGGGCCTGGCCGCGCGCCTGAAGGGCGTCAGCCTGGAACAGGAATCGGGCCAGCCGCTGCGCGACTACGCCACCCATGGCGGCAGCTTTCCGCTGCTGCTGGCGCACTACGGCGTGGCCGGCGCCATCACGGTGTCCGGCGCGCCTGAGCGCGACGACCATGCACTGGTGGTCGAGGCGCTGGCGCGGCTGCTGGAGATCGACCACGCCGCGCTCGCCTTGGACCCGCTGCCTGCATAGAAAGGCTCTCGCTGAACAGCATGCGCCCTGCCTTTTGGCAGTGTGCCTGCCTGCTAGTCACTGTCATGCTGTACCGGTAGCCTGGACGTGGCAAGACGCCGCGCCGGCATTCTTACCGGGGAAAGAAGATGGTGACACTAGAGATCAATGGCAGCGCGCGCAGTTTTGACGTGACGCCCGACATGCCGCTGCTGTGGGTGCTGCGCGATGCGGCGCACATGACCGGCACCAAATTCGGCTGCGGCATGGCGCTGTGCGGCGCCTGCACCGTGCATGTCGACGGCGTCGCCGCGCGCTCGTGCGTGCTGCCGGTGCAGGCGGCCGTGGGGCGCAAGATCACCACCATCGAGGGCGTCGGCGCCACCCCCAGCGGCCGCGCCGTGCAGGCGGCGTGGCTGGCTGCCGAGGTGGTGCAGTGCGGCTACTGCCAGTCGGGCCAGATCATGTCCGCTTCGGCGCTGCTGGCGAAAAACCGTGCGCCGTCGGATGCCGACATCGACGCCGCCATGAGCGGCAATATCTGCCGCTGCGGCACCTATCAACGCATCAAGCTGGCGATCCACCAGGCGGCCGCCTCGCCCGCGCTGCAAGGGGGCAAGCCATGAGCGCCGATCTCCACCCATCGCCCTCCCCATCGCGGCGGCTGTTCCTGAAAAGCGCGGGCCTGGTCGGCGGCGCCTGGGTGCTGGGATGGCTGCCCGGCGCCGGCGAGCAGGCGTTCGCGGCGGGCGCCACCGCTGCGGCGACGCAGTTCGATCCGAATGCCTTTATTTCCATCCACCGCGATGGCAGCGTGACGCTGACCATGCCGAAGATCGAAATGGGGCAGGGCACTTATACCTCGCTGCCGATGCTGCTGGCCGAGGAACTCGAAATCGGCCTGGAGCAAGTGCGCCTGCGCCATGCGCCGCCCGACGTGGCCTTGTACGGCGGTGCGCGCCACGACCAGTTTACGGGCGGCTCGCTGAGCATACAGACGCTGTGGCTGCCGCTGCGCCAGGCCGGCGCCAGCGCGCGCACGGTGCTGGTCGCGGCGGCCGCGCAGGGGTGGAATGTTTCGCCGGAGAGCTGCCATGCGGCGCACGGCGTGGTCCATCACGCGGCCTCGCAACGGCAGATTGCCTACGGCGCGCTGATCGACGCGGCGGCCAGGCTGCCGCTGCCGGCAGCGCCGGTACCGCTCAAAGCCAGGCGCGACTTCAAGCTGCTGGGAACACCACAGAAGCGGCTCGATACGCGCGGCAAGGTCGACGGCAGCGCGCAGTTCGGCATCGACGTGGTGCTGCCGGGGATGCTGTTCGCCTCGGTGGCGGCTTGCCCTGTGGCCGGCGGCACGCTCAAATCCGTGGATGAACGGCGCGCGCGGTCCTTGCCCGGCGTGCGCGACGTGGTGCGGCTGAGCGATGCGGTGGCCGTGATCGCCGACAATACCTGGCATGCGCGCCAGGGCGTGGCGGCGCTGGAGATCGTTTGGGACGATGGGCCGAACACGGCGTTGTCCACGGCCGGCATCGCCGCCATCATGGCGCGGGCGGCCGCGCGGCCGGGCAAGGTGGCACGCAATGACGGCGATGCGGCGGGCGTGCTGGCGGCGGCGCCGGCCTCGCAGCGTTATACGTCCACCTATACCAACCCGATGCTGGCGCACGCGCCGATGGAGCCGATCAACTGCACCGTGCACGTGCAGGCGGACCGCGCCGAGCTGTGGGTCGGCACGCAGATACCGGCGCGCGCCCGCGATGCGGTCGCCAAACGGCTGGGCATCGCGCCCGAACAGGTCACGCTCAATGGCTATCTGCTCGGTGGCGCCTTCGGGCGCCGGCTGCACAGCGACTTTATCGAGCAGGCGGCACTGATCGGACGCCAGGTCAAGGGGCCCGTCAAGGTAACGTGGACGCGCGAGGAAGACATGCAGCACGATGTGTACCGCGGCCATTATCACCATGTGGTGTCGGCCTCGGTGGGCGAGGATGGCTGGCCGCTGGCGCTGTTCCACAAACTGGCGGGGCCGTCGAATATCGCGCCGTTCTCGCCCGGCCTGCTGCGCGACGGCCTGGACCTGGCCGCCGTCGAAGGCTCGGCCAATTTCAGCTATGCGATCCCGAGCATGAAGGTGGAATACACGCGCGAGGACGGCCCCGTGCCGACCGGCTTCTGGCGCGGCGTGGGGCCCACCCGCAACCTGTTCGTGCTCGAGAGCTTTATCGATGAACTGGCGCACCGCGCCAAACGCGATCCGCTGCAATACCGCCTTGCCATGTTGAAGGACAAGCCGCGCGCGGCCCACGTGCTTGAGCGCGCGGCCAGGCTGGCCGGCTGGGGCGGCCAGCAAAAATCGCCGCCGGGCATGCCGGCGCGCACCGGACGCGGCATCGCCTTGCTGTATGCGTGGAATACCTATATGGCGCAGGTGGTCGACCTGTCGGTCGGCATGGACGGCGCCGTCACGGTGCGGCGCGTGGTGTGCGTGGTCGACTGCGGCAGCATCGTCAACCCGGACACGGTGGCCGCGCAGATCCAGGGCGGCATCAATTTCGGCCTGACCGCCATGCTGTACGGTGAAATCACGCACCAGGACGGGCGCGTCCAGCAGAGCAATTTCCACGATTACCAGGCCTTGCGCATGCCCGAGGCGCCGCCGGTGGTGATCGAGATCGTCGACAGCGAGGAACCGCCGGGCGGCATCGGCGAGCCGGGCACGGCCACCTTCGGGCCGGCCTTCGCCAACGCCATTTTCGCGGCAACCGGCAAGCGGCTATACAGCACGCCGGTACGCGCCGCAGAGTTGATTGCGGGAGCCAAGGCATGAACAAAAAACTGAAAATTGCGCTGGCCGCGGTAGTCGTGGGCGCGGCCGGCGCGCTGGCGTTTGCGTGGCAGCCGGCGATCGCGCCGGTCGCTCCCGTCGCCTCGTCCGCGCTGGACCAGGGCGCGGTGGCGCGTGGCGCGCGCATCGTGGCGCTGGGCGACTGCATGGTGTGCCATACGGCCAAGGGCGGCGCGCCGTTTGCCGGCGGCCTGGCGCTGCGCACGCCCTTCGGCACGCTGTACACCACCAATATCACGCCGCACGTGGACGCGGATGGCGATGGCAACGGCATCGGCGACTGGCCGCTGGCGGCATTTGCAAGGGCGCTGCGGCATGGCGTGGCGCGCGACGGCCACTTGCTGTATCCGGCCTTTCCGTACATTCACTATACGAAGATGACGGACCGGGATATCGCCGACGCCTACGCCTTTCTGATGAGCCGCGAGGCGGTCGATGCGAAGCCGCCCGCCAACGACCTGCTGCTGCCCTTGCGATTCCGCCCGCTGCTGGCCGGCTGGAATCTGCTGTACCTGCGCAGCGGGCCGCAGCCTGACGATGCCGGGCAGGGGGCCGAATGGAACCGTGGCCGCTACCTGGTCAACAGCCTGGGCCACTGCGCCTCGTGCCACAGCAGCTTGAATCCGATCGGCGGCGAGGGCAGCCCGGCTTTCGGTGGCGGCAATATCGATGGCTGGGATGCTCCTGCGCTGACCACCTTGCTGCACCGGCCCACGCCGTGGAACCAGGAGCAGCTGGCGCTGTACCTGCGCCATGGCTATTCGCCCGAACACGGCGCGGCCGGCGGGCCGATGGCGCCCGTCACGCACAGCCTGGGCAGCGTGCCGCAGGACGATGTGCAGGCCATGGCGCACTATCTGATGACCTTGCAGACTGCTGCGCCACCCAAGCCCGTTGCACCGGTGCCGGGTACCCATAGCGAGCAGGTAAAACTGGGCGCCGTGCTGTTTGCCGGCGCCTGCGCCAGCTGCCATGGCGCCGCGCCGCCACGCGGCCTGCCATCGGCGCGCTCGCCGCTGGTGCTGGCCACGGCGGTGGCCGGCGAGCGGCCAGACAACCTGATCCAGGTGCTGCTCGAAGGCATGCCGCTGGAAACGGGACGCTCCACCGGGCAGGCCTCGCGCTATATGCCGCCATTTGCCAGCGCGCTGACCGATGCGCAGATCGCTGCGCTGGCCGCGTATATCAGGGTGGATGTCGCCAGGCGCCCAGCATGGCAGGATGTCGAGAAGCGCGCGGCTACCTTGCGCAAGGCGGCGATGTAAGGTTGGACGCTGGTGGATTTGGCGCAGCCATCGTCTGCCGGATGGTGGGCGATGCTGCAAATTCACCAGCTTTCGCGGCGATCCCGGCGATTTTGGCTGGCACGTATTGTGCCTACAGGTGGACAAGCGCAGGCGATGTCGTCTGCGCGTCTTCCACCTGACAGGAGCCATCATGAGCAATCTCGCCGTCGCAGAACAAGTCCAAGTCGACATCGTCAAATTCGTCCAGCAGTTCGAACAGGAATTCGAGCAGGCGCACCAGCTGCTATTGAAAAGCAAAACCCTTTCCGTCACCGAAGCGGGCAACCTGAGCCTGCGCGTGCCGGGCGAAGACAAGCTGGTGATCGCCAGCTTCAATGGCGCCGGCCACGGCGTGGCGGGCGTGGTCGACTTCGACCTGAAAAGCCATGCCGGCACGCTCTCGCCCAGCCTGGCCGAAGTGGCGGCCCTGCATATCGCCATCCTGCGCGAGCGTCCGCAAACCAATGCCGTGATCCATACCCATTCGCCATACCTGACGGCCTGGTCGATCGCGGGGCGGCCGCTGCCGGTGCGCTACGCCACCTTGCTCGGCCACGGCACCGACGACGTGCCGCTGGCCGCCTGGGGCGCGCGCTATGCGGCCGAACCGGTGGTCGCCGCGCTGCGGGCGCATCCGAACGCGTATGCCACCCTGCTGGCCAATCACGGCCCGTTCACCTGGGCCGACAGCGTGCTGGGCGTGGCCAAACAGCTGGTATTCCTCGAAGAAGCCGCTTACTTCACCTTCCTGGCCGAACAGCTGGGCGGCGCCAGACCGCTGCCGGAAGGCGCGTATGAGGCGGTCCAGGCGGGCAAGAAGAAGTTTTACGCGGCTTGAGTGGCGCTGTTTGGCCTGGCCTGCGGTAATTTTACGAGCAGGTCGGGTTACGCGCTGCGCGCTTAACCCGACCTGCGCGACCTGCGCTTACTTTTCCAGCGACTTCAACGCCTCCTGCAAATAACTGTCATCCGCCCACCGCTGTACCGAAAAATCGTTCTCGATATACCCTTCGGCCAGCAGGAAATGCTTCTTGATCTCCAGCCCCTGCAGGTTCTGCGCCGGCAGCGCGGGCACGAAGTCGCGCTCGCCGATGGCCAGCGCCGCCACCCGGGCATTCGGCAGGAATGTCACCCTCGGGAAGATTTCGGCCGCCGCCGCGCGGTTGGCGTTGATCCAGCGGCCGGCACGGATCGCGGCGCGCAAAAAGGCGATCACCACTTCCGGATGGCTCCTGGCAAAGCCGGTACTGACGGCATTGGTGTAGGGGCCGTTGGCGATCTGCAGGGTCCAGTCGGGCTGCGCGGACAGGTCGAGGATGACCTTGAATTCGCCCGTTTCGACCAGCTTGCGGGTGCGCGCCAGGCTGCTGTGGATGGCATCGATTCGGCCGTCGCGCAGCGCCTGCACTTCCGGATCGGCATGCTCGCCGCTTGCCGCCTTGAGCTGGCTCCACAGCTCCACCGGGCGCGCGGCGGGATAGAGTGCCGGCGTGTCGGCCGCCTGCGCGATATCGACGATCTCCACGTCCGCCAGCGACAATCCGCCCAGCTTCAGCGCCTGGTGCAGGCCGAAGTGGCTGGCCGCGCGCGCGAAATCGATGCGTTCGGGGTTCGACGAGCGGCTCAAGCCGATGCGTTTGCCGCGCAGGTCGTCGATGCGGTACAGGTCGGCATCCGCGCGCACGACGACCTGGCCGCCGGACTGGGTGGCGGTGGTGGCGATCAGGGTGGTGTCGGCCAAGTCGGCCCTGGCCCAGATGGTGGGAATCGCGCCGCCGTCACGAAACAGCGGATCGAGCGAATGGCGGTAATGGGGCAGCCAGCCCGCATTGCCGGCCAGCGAGCGCAGATAGGTGGGCGTCGCGCCCACGCGCTTGAATTCTTCGTCGAGCCAGCCGAATTCGACGGCGATATTCGAGGCGACCAGCACCGGGCAGATCGTGTAGTAGGCTTGGGTGGCAGCAGGCGAGGCCGGAGCTTGCAGGTGTGCGGGATCAAGCAGGATGGTCATGGCAGTTTTCCTTGTCGGTTAGTTGGTTTTACGCTGCGATCGGGGCGCCCACCAGGCTGCCCCATTCCGTCCACGAGCCGTCATAGACGCGGACATTGCCGAATCCCAGCAGCTCGGTCAGCACGAAAAAGGCGAGGGTGGAGCGGTGGCTGAGGCGGCAGTAGACGGCCGTTTCGCGCTGCGCATCGAGGCCGGCGGCGCTGGCCAGCGCGCGCAGTTCTTCCACCGGACGCAGGCGGCTGTGTTCATCGAGCAGGCTGGCAAACGGGAACAGGCGCGCGCCGGGGATATGGCCGGCCCGTTCCGCGCCATGGTTGCCGCCGTCCGGTCCCACGCGCTGGCCGTCGTATTCTTCCTGGCTGCGGATATCGAGTATCTGCAGGCTGTCGTCGCCGAGGCGCTGCAGCAGCTGGTCGCGGCCGATGCGGATATCGGCGGTGGCGCGCGCCGGCTGCTGCAGGTCGCCACCTGCCGCCGGCAGCGCCGCATGGACGGCGGCCAGCGCCTGCGTCGGCAGTGCATCGGCCAGCCAGCCGCGCAGGCCGCCATCGAGCACGCTGACGTTGGCTATCCCCGCGCGCAGCAGCACCCAGCGCGCATAAAAGGCGAACTGGCTATGGTCGCCATACAGCACCAGGTGCTGCTGCGGTCCCACGCCGGCCGACGCCAGGCGGCGGCGCAAGGTATCGGCGCCGACAAACTGGCGCTGGCGTTCGTCCCACAGCAGCTCCTTCCAGTGGAACGCGTGCGCGCCCTCGATGGCGACTGTCGGGCCGCCGTCGCCGGGCTTGCGGCTGAGGATGGCGATCACGCTGATGTGCGGGTCGTGCAGATGCCGGGCCAGCCAGGCGCTGGAGGCCAGCAGTGGAATCGCGGCGGTTTGTTGCGGGAGTGTGCTCATGTGGTTCCTGTCGTGATGGATGGTCGTGCTGGTGATACAGCAAGGACCGGGCCAGACGGCGGCAGAACGGGAAGCGTGGGGATATGCGGCTTGGCGCCGGATCGGGAGGGGAAGGCTGCTGCAAACGCAACGCCCGGCGGTGAAAATTCACCGGTCGAATGGCCGGATTACGGCCAACCCGTGACGGCGAAAATCGCGTAGGTCGGATTAGCGCTCCGCGCCTAATCCGACAACATTGTTGGCGCAAGCCGGCATCACGCCAGCCGCGCACTCCACACCACGCTGCCAAGCACGGTCAGCCCATCGCGCGCCACATCCACCGAGCGGTATGCTGGATTGTCGGCCACCAGCCGCACGCGGCCGCCCACTTCGAGCTGGATGCGGCGCAGCAGCAGGGTGCCGCAGTCCTCGATCAGGAACACCTGGCCGTCGCCCAGTTCCGTGCGCGTGATATCGATCAGCAGGGTGTCGCCTTGCTGGAAATGCGGCGCCATGCAGTCGCCGGGCATGATCAGCGCTTTCAGATGCGAGGCGTCGAGGCCGTTGCGGGCCAGCCAGAAGCGGCAGAACGCCAGTTCCGTCAGGGTGGTGGTGTCCATGCGCGGCGGCGCGTGGTCGTTGGCGGCGACGCCTTCGTACAGCGGCAGCATGGTCAGGCTCTGCTTGGGCAGGCCGCCCGTCATCTCGCCGTGGCCGGTGGCCAGCCAGGTCAGGTCGACGCTGGCCGCCTGCGCCAAGGCGACCAGCACCTTGCGCGACGGGTCGCCGCCACCGAGGTAGCGCAGCAGGCCGCTGTGCGAGATGCCGGCCTTTTTTGCCAGCGCGCTGACCGAGCCGGCGCGCGCGACGAGGGCTTTCAGGCGCAGCGTGAAGTCGTCCACGATATCGGGCTGCAGGTCCGTCACGGGTTCATTCATGTTGGTTCATATCTCGCATAAGGTCATGCCAAATCCTTCGTTAAGCTCAAGGCGCTCATCATGCTATGGTTACAATGTAACAGGCAGATATCGCTCTTTGGCGACAGGTTTTCACACTTTAGCGCATGCCCGACGCCAGCGATAGAGGCAACGCCTGCCCTTTTCGCTTTCTTCCACCTTTATTGAAAGTAGCTTATCGTGAGTGTCCTGCTGACCCTGCCCACTTCCAGTCACGCCGCGCTGTCGATCCGGGCCAAGGCGCTGGTGTTCAATGATCCCCGGTCCGAGGCCTTGCTGACCCTGGCCAACCATATCGCGCCCACCGACGCCACCGCGCTGATTATTGGCGAGACCGGCACCGGCAAGGAACTGCTGGCGCGCTACCTGCACACGCACAGCGGGCGCACCGGCCCCTTTATCGCGGTGAACTGCGGCGCCTTCAGCGAAACGCTGATCGATGCCGAACTGTTCGGCCACGAAGCGGGGGCCTTCACGGGCGCCAGCCAGGCGCGCCAGGGCTGGTTCGAGGCGGCCAACGGTGGCACCTTGTTCCTCGACGAAATCGGCGACCTGCCGCTGTCGATGCAGGTCAAGCTGCTGCGCGTGATCCAGGAGCGGCAGATCGTGCGCCTCGGTTCGCGCCGCACCACGCCTCTCGACGTGCGCCTGGTGGCGGCCACCAATGTCGACCTGTACGATGCGGTGCAGGCCGGGCGCTTCCGGGCCGACCTGTATTACCGGCTCGGCGTGGCCACGCTGGAACTGCCGCCCCTGTACCAGCGCCAGGGCGATATCCTGCCGCTGGCGCAGCACTTCGTCAAAGTCTATGCCGAGCGCCTGAAGATCGCCGACATCGCCATCGGCGAGCCGGCGCGCCAGGTGCTGCTCGATTACGGCTGGCCCGGCAATATCCGCGAACTGGAAAACACGATCCATTACGCGATGATCGTCTGCCGCGACGGCGTGATCCGCGCCGAGGACCTGCGCCTGGGCCACCGGCCTGTCACTGCGCACGGCGCGCGCCCGCTGGCGCAGGTGCATCCCTTGACGGCGCCTGAGACTGCGCCGCCGGCCGCAACCGAAGCGAAAACTGAAGAAGCCAGCCTGCAGCAGCAGTTGCGCGCCATCCTCGAAACGCTGCTCGACGCGGGCGAAGCGGCAGCGTTCGAGCAGATCGAGTCGGCCGTGACGCTGGCCGCGCTCGAAATCGCGCACAACAACCAGACGCAGACGGCGCGCCTGCTGGGCATTTCGCGCAACGTGCTGCGCACGCTGCTCAAGCGCCATCAGGTTGCCGGCGCGGCGGCGGACACCGGCGAGGCGCAGCGCGAAGCGTGCCTCGCCTGAAGTTGCCTGCGCGCCGCCAGTCATGCTACTGGCGCGCGCGGGCATCGGCAAACGCGCCCAGTGCATGATCGAGGTCGCCGATCAGGTCCGCCACCGATTCCAGTCCCACGTGCAGGCGGACGATCTGCCGTTTCGGGTCCAGCGGCTGGAAGGTGCGCGTCGCGTGCGGCAGCTTGACCAGGCTTTCGTAGCCGCCCCAGCTCGCGCCCATCGAGAACAGCTGCAGATGGTCGAGGAAGGTATTGAGCACCTGCGGCGAGGTGGCCGGCAGCTCGAATGAAAACAGGCCCGATGAACCCGTGAAGTCGCGCTTCCAGACCGCATGGCCCGGATGGTGTTCGAATGCCGGATGGCGCACGCCCAGCACCGCCTGCTGGCGCGACAGCCATTCTGCCACTTCGATCGCCGAGCGCTCATGGCGGTCGAGCCGCACGCCCAGCGTGCGCAGCCCGCGCAGGGCCAGATAGGCGTCGTCGGGGCCGGCGATATAACCGAGTCCTCGCACGGTTGAACGCACATCGGCATAGATATCGCGTGTCGTGACGATCAGGCCCAGCATCGCGTCCGAATGGCCGACCAGGTATTTGGTGGCCGCATGCAGCGAGATATCGACGCCGTGCTCGAACGGCTTGAAGAAGTAGGGCGTGGCCCACGTATTATCGAACAGCACCAGCGCGCCATGCGCATGCGCCACTTCCGCGATGCGCGGCACGTCCTGCACCTCGAACGTGTCCGAACCCGGCGCTTCCAGATACACCACGCGCGTGTTCTTTCGGATGTGCGACGCCAGGCTGTCGACGTCGAGCGGATCGAAGAAGCTGGTCTCGATGCCGTAGCGGGTCAAGGTATTGAGGAACACATTGCGCGCGCTCGGGTACACATTGTCGGTGACCAGGATATGGTCGCCGGATTTTGCCACGCCTAGCACCGCGCCGACGATGGCGGCCAGGCCCGATGGCATGATCAGGCCGCGAAAGCCGCCTTCCAGCTCCGCCACCGCATCCTCAAACGCCACCGTGGTGGGATTGCCCAGGCGGCCGTACATGGTGCCGCGGTAGGCCGGGTCCCTGGCCAGCTCGCGCTGCGCCTCCTGGCTGGCCGTGTCGGGCCAGATAAAGGTCGAGGCGCGGTAGACCGGCGTGTTGACCGTGCCGCCGTGCGCGGCCGGGTCGCGCCCCACGTGGCCCAGGCGCGTGGCGAAGTCGTGGTCGCGGCTGGCGCCGCTCTTGCTGTTGGAACTGCTCATTACAATACCCTCTCCAAAAAAGCGCGCGTGCGGCTGTCGCGCGGCGCGGTAAAAATCTGCTCGGGCGTGCCCGATTCGACGATACGGCCACCGTCCGTGAAGTGCACCACGTCGGCGATCTCGCGCGCAAAGCGCATCTCGTGCGTGACGATCAGGCACGTTACGCCGCTGGCCGCCACGTCGCGGATGGTGGTGAGCACCTCCTTGACGGTTTCCGGGTCCAGCGCGGCGGTCACTTCATCGAACATCATCACGCGCGGCCGCATGGCCAGGCTGCGGGCGATCGCCACGCGCTGCTGCTGGCCGCCGGACAATTGCCCCGGAAACGCCGCTTCCTTCCCGGTCAGCTTGACCTTGTCGAGCAGGGCGCGCGCGCGTTGCTCGGCCGGGCCGCGTTCTTCCTTCAATACCGTCAGCGGCGCGAGCGTGATGTTGTCCAGCACGGACAGGTGGGGGAACAGGTTGTAGCTCTGGAAAATCATGCCCACCTGGCGCCGCAATGTGAGCAGGTCCGGGTCGCGGTCCGTCACGCGGATGCCGCAGACGTCGATGGTGCCGCTGTCGACATTGGCCAGCGCATTGATGGTGCGCAGCAGGGTAGACTTGCCCGAGCCCGAAGGGCCGATCAGGCAGGCGATCTCGGACTGGCGCACGTCGAGCGATACGCCATTGAGCACGGTGTGGCTGCCGTAGGACTTGACCAGGTCGCGAATGACAATCTGCCGCTGGTCGGTGGGGGATGCGCTCATTCTTTCAGGCTCCATTTTTTTTCAAGGCGGCGCGACACGCGCGAAATCGGGTAGATATACACAAAGAAGACGATGAAGGTATAGGCGTGTGCCGGCAGCAGCAGGTCGGGGCGGGTCTCGCCGGCCAGGCGCAGGCTGATCGAGGTCATCAGCTCTTCCACGCCGAGGATATTGCCCAGCGAGGTCGATAACGTGACGATGCAGTAAAGGCTCATCCACGGTGGCGTCATGCTGCGCAGCGCCTGCGGCAGTACCACGCGGCGCAAGATCTGCCGGCGGTCCAGCCCCAGCGCATTGGCCGCTTCCCACTGCTGCAGCGGGATCGAGCGGATGCCGCCGCGCACGATCTCGGACATATAGCCGGCGGCCGGCACGCCGATGCCGATAGCCGCTTTCAGCCAGTCGACCAGGAACACGTACTGGCCAAACAGCCTGACTTCATATGGCACCAGGTACATCACATAGAATACGGCCACCAGCCACGGCGCATTGCGCAGCAACAGCGTAAGCTGGCGCGCCACGGTGGCGCGGCGCCTGTGCGGCGAGCATTGCACGATGCCGAGCGCCATGCCCAGCGCCGTCGCCACCGCGATGGCGACCAAGCCCATGACGATATTGAGCAGGAAGCTGGCCAGCAAGCCCGGCGTCCAGCCGGCGAGTATCGCGATCGGTTCGCGGTATTGCACATGGACCCAGCCCAGTACCGCCAGCAGCGCGCTCCAGCGCAGCACGCGCCACCAGAACGCCGCGCCGGGCCAGCTGCGCGGTTTCACGACAGTCAGCTGATTGCTCATGCGGGCAGCCCTCCCGGCAGTTGCAGGCGCCGCTCGATCGAGCGCATGAAGGCCGACACGCCGCCGATCAGCAGCAGATAGGTGGCCAGCAGGATCTGTATCATCACCGGCACATTGAAGCTGTCCGACCAGATGCGGTTGCAGGCATAGGTCAGTTCGGGCACGGCGATCGCAAACGCCACCGAGGTGGCCTTGATGGTCTGCGCGATGCTGTTCGACAGCGCGGGCAGGCTGTTGCGCAGGGCCAGCGGCGCGACCACCTGGCGGAAGATCTGCAGCCGGTTCAGTCCCAGCGCTTCGGCCGCCTCCACCGTGGAGCGGGGCACCGCGTCGATGCTGCCGCGCAGCGCCTCGATCTGGAAGGCGCCCGAATGCAGGCCCAGCACGATCACTGCCCAGCCGAAGCTGCCCAGGAGGCGCACCTGTTCGCCCTGCTCGTTGACCACCATCGGCAGCAGCGAGCCGACACCGAAAAAGAAGAAATACATCTGCGCCAGCAGCGGCGTATTGCGAAACACTTCGACATACGCCGCCACCGTCTTCTGCCCGGCGGCAAAGCGCGACCCTTTCAATGCCGCGCCAGCCACGCCGATGGCCAGCGACAGCACGATGGACAAGCCGGCCAGCGCCAGCGTCAGCGCCAGGCCCAGCAAGAAACGGCGGCCGTCGGCCGGGTCCCACAGGATGGTCAGATTGAGCCCGTGCCCGATCAGCCATTCGCGCGCGGCGCCGCCGTCGGCAAGCAGGGCAGTGCTCATCGCGCGCTGACCTTGATCGCATAGCGCTCGGCCATCTGCTGCGCCCACAGGTTGGGCGGCAGCTGGTACTTGTGTTCGAGGCCGATGATAAAGCGCTCGCGGTGCCACTGTTCGACGATATTGCCCAGCATTTGCTTGAGTTCAGGCTCGTTCTTTTTCAGCGCCACGCCCCAGGGCAGGCGCTCGTCGCCGATCAGCTTGAGCTCGAAACCGGCCCAGCTGCGGTTGTCTTCCTTGATCTTCGCGTAGCCAGTGTCGTCGCCGATCGAGGCCACGCAGCGGCCATCGACCACCGCCTTGTGGACCTCGGCGAAGCCGGGAAAGGCGGCGATTTTGAGGCCCTTGGCCTCGTAGGGCCGCACCCAGACCGAGGACGCCGGCGCGCAGACGGTCTTGCCCTGCAGGTCGGCCCAGCTCTCGATGCGCGTGGCTTTCGGCGCGAACACGGCCGCCGCCGCGCTGTAGAAGCCGGGCGAGGCAAAGTCGATCTCGCGCCGGCGCTCGGGCGTGTCGAGCAGGGACGTCACCATGAAGTCGCAGCGGCCCTGCTTGACGAAAATGATGCGGTTGACGGGCGTGATGCGCACCAGGTTCAGTTTCAGCGGCTTGCCCAGCGCGGTGCTGAAGCGCTGGTGCAGATTGACGATCAGGTCCCAGGTCAGGCCGGCCGGCTTGCCCGCCTTGTCCAGGTAGGCAAAACCGGGCGACTCGAAGCCGCCGTAGCAGACGGAGAGCTGGCCGCGGTCCCTGATCTTGTCGATGGCGGTATCGGCGCGGGCCGGTGTGGCCGCTCCCGCGCCGGCGAGAAGCAGGGAAAACGCGATGCTGGTGGAAAGTGCAGTGTGCATGTCGAACTCCTGAAGAAGTAATCAGAACGCGGTGGCCAGGCGCAGCGAGTAATAGGTGCCGAACGCGCCGACCGGCGCCTGGCTCGATGGATAGACATAGCGCCCGCCCGCCAGACGCAGTTCAGGGCGGGTCTTGTCCGGGTAGGAATCGAACAGGTTGTTGGCGCCGAACGTGATGCTGGTATTGCGTCCCAGTTTGTAGGCCAGCGTCAGGTCGGTGACCCACTGCGAGCCGAACACCTGGTCGAGCGCCGGGTTGTTGCCGGTATCGACCACGGTAAATTTGCCGTAGCGCGATTCGGTGACGCCCGCGGTCCAGTCGCCCACGGCGTAGCGCCCCGTCAGGCGCAGCACGGAGCGCGGCGAATACGATTCGATATTGCCGCGCGTGGTGCGGCCCACCAGCGCCAGGCCGCTGCCGGCCAACTGGCCGGAGTTGTCCTTCACGTCCGTGATTTTTGTCACGCCGTAGTTGTAGCCCAGGCCCAGGTTCAGGTTGCCATAGCCCCCCAGCGCCAGGCGGTGATTGCCCACCACGTCCACGCCGCGGGTGCGCGTGTCGAGCGCGTTGACAAAGAACGAGGCGCCGCTGATGCCGGCAAATCCCGCTTCGCGCAGCAGCCGTTCGACCAGCGGTCCGCTCAGAGTTTCGGACAGGGTGATGCGGTCGCGGATGGCGATCTGGTAGGCGTCGATGGTGAGCGAGGTGTTTTTCGCCGGCTGGAATACCAGGCCGGTGGAAAAGTTGACCGATTTTTCAGGCTTCAGCGAGGTCGCGCCCAGCGCCCGCGCGGCCGGATGGTCGACCGGGAAATTGCGCACGTCGAACGGCTCGCCGGCGCGGAACGTGGTTTGCGTCGACGACAGGTTGGCCTGGCCCAGCGACGGCGCGCGGTAGCCATTGCTGGCGGTGGCGCGCAGGCCGACCGCGGGCGTGAAATCGTAGCGCAGCGACAGCTTGCCGTTCCAGGTGCTGCCGAAGTCCGAGTAGTGTTCGGCGCGCGCGGTGGCGCCCCACTGGAATTTCTCGGTCAGCTGGTTTTCCAGGCCGGCATAGGCGCCGTACACGCTGCGCGTCAGGCTGCCCGCATCGTCGGGCCGGTAACCGGGAAAGCCCTGCGCGCCGGCCGGTGCACGGGCGCCGGCGCTGGGGCCGTCGAGAATCGGTACCGTGCCGGCGATCCACGAGGCTTCATCGCCCGCGTCGATCGAGAATTTTTCATGGCGCCAGGCCGCGCCGGCCGATACCACCAGCGGCTCGGCGGAAAAACCGACGGCTGCGTTGCGCACATAATCGAGCGTCAGGTTGCTTTGCGTGTTCTTCATGCCGCCTGCATAAAAGCTGCGCGGGCTGGCCGTGCCCAGGCTGGCGTTGATGGAGTCGGGCACGTCGAACTTGATGCGGTTCTCGCCCACGTTGACGCCGAGGTCGAACTGGCCCGTCCTGTCATTCCCGTAGCGCAGGCCCGCATTGAGGGCGCCGTCGTCGGAGGTGGTATCGAGCAGCGGCAGGAAGCCGTCCGGGAAGATCGAGCGCACGGTGCCGTTGTCGTTGGGGCGGCGGAACAGCCCCTGCGAGTGGCCCAGGCGGTGGCCGGCATTGCCGAACACATAGGCGCGCAGCTCCGGGCCCAGGCCCCATTCGGCATTGAGCACGCCGTTGTATTCTTCCAGGCCGGGCGAGCCGACCAGCCACTCGCGCTGCGCCGCGCCCGAGGTTTCGCGCGGGTCGTTGGCGAAATAGAACTGGCGCGAGTCGGCCCCTTCGCGCAGGGTGGTGCGCTGGGTGTTGATGGCTTCGCCGGCGATGGTGAGAAAACCGTCGCCGGGCAGGGCAAAGCCCTTCCAGGCACCAAGCGTCTTGCCGAAGCCGTCGCCTTCCGCATATTTGCCGGCCTGCAGGCTGGCGCCGCCGCCCGCATCCTGGCTTTTCAGCACGATATTGATTACGCCGGCAATCGCATCGGAGCCATATTGCGCGGCCGCGCCGTCGCGCAGCACTTCCACCCGGTCGATCGCGGCCAGCGGGATCTTGGCCAGGTCGAAGGCCTGCGCGCCGCGTCCCAGCCCGCCCTTGTTGTTGACAAAAGCGGACAAATGGGCGCGCTTGCCGTTGATCAGCACCAGCGTCTGCGACGGCGCCAGGCCGCGCAGCGCGGCCGGACGCACCGTGGCCACGCCATCGGAGCCGGCCGTCACATTGTATTGAAACGAGGGGGCGAGCGCCTGCAGCGCCTGGTTCAGGTTGACGGCGCCCGTGTCGGCCAGCTGGCGCGCCGAGTACACATCGACGGGCGCAGGGCTGCTCAGTTCAGTGGTATTGGCACGGCGGGTACCGATCACCACCACATTGCCGGCAGCGGCCAGGGCTCCGGCGGCGGCACTGGCAACGGCGTCGGAAGCGCCGCCATCCTGCGCCTGGGCGGGCGCCAGGAACGCGGTCAGCAGGGGAACGAAAAGAAAGGTGCGCGACGGAGAGGAAGACATGGCTGGCGGTTCCTGATAAAGAGAATATCCTCCTTGTCAGCACGATGCGTGCCATGCGTTTTTGCGGGCTTTCCGGCGTTTTTACACCATGGATTGGCCAGAATCCACCAACCGGGCCGGCGCGGATCAAGCGCGCCGTCCCGATTTCAACGCCCCGCCACCAGCAGCAAAGGTTCGACCTCGGCCTGGATGCGATCGGCCGCCTCGGGATGATCCAGGCGGATCGCGTCGAGCAGTTCATCGATCGACGAGCCGCAGCCGAACACCAGCAGGTCGCCCGGCTTGCACAGTTTCAGGCCGAAGCGGATCGCGTGGTGGACGTCGATCTTGCAGTAATGGCGCGAAGACTGTCTGCCGGCTTCGCATGCCCCCAGCGTCAGCAGGCGGGCCACCTCGCCATACGGCCGGCCACGGTTTTCCGATTCGTAGATCACGATGTCGTCAAAGCCGGCCGCGCACACGGCGCCGATTTCCCGCAGGTCGCATTCGCGCCGGTCGCCGGGTGCGGACACCACGCCGACCAGGCGCCCGCCCGTCATCGCGCGCGCCATGCCGGCCAGCGCGGCATAGGCCGCCGCGTTATGGGCAAAGTCGACGATCACCTGCACGCCGTCGACATCGAACACATTGCCGCGCAAGGGGTTGCTGCGCCCGTCCGAGACAAAGCCGGCCAGGCCCCGGGCGATTTCACGCGGGGTGAAGCCGGTGGCGGCCAGCGCGCAAGCGGCGGCCAGCGCATTGGCGATATTGTGGCGCGCCTTGCCCTGCATCGTGACAGGCGCCTTGCGCGCATCGAGCAGGTTCACGTGGCGCTCGCCGTCGGCCAGCACCAGCATCTGATCGTGCAGGTAGACGGCGCGCCCGCCGCCGGCCAGGTGGCGCAGCAGCACGGGGTTTTCTTCGTCCATCGAAAAATACAGCAGCTCGGCGGTGCCGCGCAGCTGCGGCGCCATTGCCACGCACATGGCGTCGTCGGCATTGAGCACCACAATGCCGGCCATGCCGGCCACCACCTGTTTTACGCGCGCCAGGTCCTGCAGCGTTTCCACGCCGTCCAGGCCAAGGTGGTCGGCCGTGACGTTCAGCACCACGCTGACATCGCAGCGGTCGAACGCCAGGCCGCGCTTGAGAATGCCGCCGCGCGCCGTTTCCAGCACCGCCAATTCCACCTGGGGCGAAGCGAGGATGGTGCGCGCCGAATGGTAGCCGGTGCAGTCGCCCTCCTTGATGCGCACGCCGTCGAGATACACGCCTTCGGTGGTGGTCATGCCGGTGACCAGGCCTGTCATGCTCGCCGCATGCGCGATCAGGCGCGTGGAGGTGGTCTTGCCGTTGGTGCCGGTAACGGCGATCAGCGGAATGCGCCCGTCACCATTGCCGAACAGGCTGGTGATGACGTCGCCGCCTGGCACCGGCCGCGGAAGATGGCGCTGGCGGCTGCCCCAGCCCAGCTGGAAGCGCTGGCCGCGCTGCATGCCGCGCATTACCGGAATGCCGCGCTGCCGGGCTTGCGCCAGCACCGCGGCGGTGTCCTGGTCGATGACGGCGCGCCGGGCCAGTGTTCGCAGCCGGTCCAGCAAGCCGGCCAGGTCAGGTTCGCGCCGCATTGCCAGCGCATCGATCAGCGCGATGGCGCCGTCAAACGCCGCGCCTGCGACGCGCTCGCCGCTGTCGAGGTCATAACCGCAGGCGATGCGGTACACGCCGCCGCTGCCGCGCACCGCATCGACCTGGCTGAAACCGGCGCTGCTGCCGGCCTGGTACTGCAGTTCCATTACCAGCTGGGCCACGATATCAGGCAGGCCGGCATCGCGCGCCAGCCGCTGGCGCAGGCCTGGCAGCAGTGCCAGCAGGCTGTCGGTGTCGAAGGGGCGCTGGCCGTCCAGGTCCAGCACCGTCAGCAGGCAGTACTGGCGACCATACAGGCTGGCGCCGCGCAGGTAGCGTTGTTCAATGATCTTCATGGTAAGCCACAGCCTTGGTCAGTGTGCGCAGCAGGTCAAGCAGGGGAGCGGGGGCCGCGAACCGCTCGTCGCCGTCGGGCGCGGTATAGCGGCTGCCGGGCGGCAGCAGGTGCAGGCGCACGTCGATCAGTTCAGGGCAGGCGCCGCGCGCGGCGTCGGCCATGTCGGAGTGCATGGTGCGGCCATCGACCACGGTGACGGCGCCCTGGCCGATCACTTCGATGCCGGCGCCCCGTTCGACGATCAGCGCCGTGTCTTCGTCGATGCCCACGCCCTGCAGATACGGATTTTGTGCGACCACCGTCAGCAGCCGGCCCAGGCGCTGGCGTTCCGAGAAATGCTGGTCGATCACCACGCCCTGCACCAGGCCCAGTCCCGCGCCCAGGTTGACCGCGCCTTTTTCGGGCTGGGTGCCGGCCGCGCCGCTGGCCAGCATATGGCCGGACATGGCCGAAGCGCCCGCGCTGGTGCCGGCGATGCAGGCGCCGCGCACCTTGAATGCATGGTGCAGCGCGCGGTCGAACGCGGTGCCGCCGATATTGGCCAGCAGGCGTTTCTGGTCGCCGCCCGTCATGAAGATGCCGCCGGCGTCGGCCAGCTGGCCGACAATATCGGGATTGTTGGCGTCCTCGCGCGAGGTCATCACCAGGTGCAGGCGATTGCCGGCGCCCAGCGTGTCGAAGGCCTCGTCATAGATTTTCCACATGTCCTCGGGCACGCCGCTGGCGGCCGAGATGACGACGATCTTGGCGGCCTTGCCGCCGGAAAGCTCGACAAAGCGGCGCAGGATGGTCATGTCGTCCTTGCGGTCTTCATGGCCGCCGATGATCATCAGGTGGCCGTTGCGTTGTTCGTTACTGTTATCGGTACTCATGCAGGCTCCGGGTTGTTCAGGGTTGCGCACAGGGCGATCGCCGCGATGCGGTCAGTGTTTTTATGGGCAGGGTCGCCCAGTTCGCCGCCAAAGACGTCGGGATCGATTTCGCGGTAGCGCCAGTGGTAGCGCGCCGGGTCCAGCATGGCCGCCACTTTTTCGCGGAATGGGTCGGCGCCGTCGATAATGGCCACGCAGGTATACAGCAGCAGGGTGCCGCCCGGCGCCAGGCGCGCCAGCGCGGCGTCGACGATATCGAGCGACAACCCTTCGCCCAGCAGGCCGCCGCCGTGGCAATAGGTGCGCTGGCCCGAATCGAGCATGAACGGGGGATTCGACACGATCAGGTCGAACTGGCCCGCCACGCCCTGCAGCAGGTCGCTGTGCGCGATATGCACATTGGCGGCGCCGGCCAGTTGCGCATTGAGCGCCGTCAGTTCCAGCGCCTGCGGGTTGATGTCGACCGCCCACACTTCCGCCTGCGGCATGGCCGCGGCGATGGTCAGCGCGCCGGGGCCGGCGCCACAGCCGATATCGATGGCGCGCGCTGCTGGCGGCAAGTTCGCCATTTCAGCATGCAGCATCTGCACATAGCGATACGTGTCGGGCCCGAAGAAGACGGCGTCCTTTTCGCGCGTGGGGAAGGCCGAATGAAAATACAGGCGGCCGTCGAGGGTGGAAGCGCGCAGCGCGCTTTTCCAGAGACCGTCATGCGGGCGCAGCATATCGGCCTCGCGCATCCACGCCAGCCATTGCGCACCGAGCAGGCGTTCGCCAAACGGCCGGCTCCAGCCGAACACCCCGCGCAAGTCCGCCGCCGTCTCGTTGCCGGGGCGGCCATTGACGCGGCGGTGGCTGGGCGTGGAAATCGTGGTGAACGCATAGCCGCTGTCCCTGAGCGCGGCGCCCAGCTGGAGCAGGGCGGGGCGGGACAGCGTCTGGATGGTTGGCGGGGTCACGATGGGCTTTCGAAGGGGTTCAAGGAATGGGGGCGCAGTGGTCGATTGCCACGCCGTTGACTTCGTCGGCAATGCGCTGCGCGCCGGCCGGATCGGACACGCGCACGGCGGCGATCAGGTCGGCCAGCGACGAAGGGCAGGAATACACCAGCACGTCGCCCGGCTGGCAGCGCGCCAGCGCATGGTCGAGCGCCGCGCGCACATTGTCGATCTGCTGCCATTGCTGGCAGCAGGCGTCGATGCGCGCCTGTTCGACGCCGCCCGTGATCAGGCGGCCCGTATCGCCCGCCTCGCGTCCGCGCCGCGCCGATTCGTATACGACCAGTTCATCGAAGTGCGCGGCGCAGGCGGCACCCATGGCGTGCAGGTCGGCGTCGCGGCGGTCGCCGGGGGCCGTCACCACGCCGATCAGCCGGCGTCCGTTCGATGCCATCGAGCGCGCCATCTGGCCCAGGGCCGTGTAGGCGGCCGGATTGTGGGCGTAGTCGACGATCAGCGTGATGTCGTCGCGCAGGCGAAACAGGTTCGAGCGCAGCGGGTTGGTCTGGTTGTCGCACACGAAACTGCCCAGGCCTGCGGCGATCTGCGCCAGTTCAAAACCGCTGGCCAGCAGGGCCGCCGCGCTGGCCAGCGCATTGGCGATGTTGTAGCGCGCATGGCCACCGAGTGCGGCCGGCATGCTGGCGGCGGCCAGCAGCGCATGGCGCCGCGTGCCGTCGGCGATCACCAGTTGGCCGTCCTGCAGGTAGGCCCCGCGCCCGCCGCGCTCCAGGTGGCGCAGCAGCACGGGATGATCGGGGTCGAGCGAAAAATACAGCCGTTCCACCTCGGGCGACAGGGTCGGGTCGATGGCGGCGCAATGGAAGTCCTGCGCATTGAGCACCACGGCGCGCGCCGCGCTGCGCGCCACCACGGCCTTGACCTGCGCCAGGTCGGCCACGGTATCGATGCCGTCCAGGCCCAGGTGGTCGGCCGCCACGTTCAGCACCACGCCCACGTCGCAGCGGTCGAACGCCAGGCCCCGCTTCAGGATGCCGCCGCGCGCCGT
The DNA here is from genome assembly GCF_031995485.1 of Janthinobacterium sp. Taxonomy (NCBI): domain Bacteria; kingdom Pseudomonadati; phylum Pseudomonadota; class Betaproteobacteria; order Burkholderiales; family Oxalobacteraceae; genus Janthinobacterium; species Janthinobacterium sp. Next base: position 43,087 of record NZ_DAMAGB010000018.1, on the reverse strand, counting down.
TTCCAGCACCGCGAAGTCGACTTCGGGCGCCGTCAGCACGGTACGCGCCGACCAGTAGCCGGCGCAGTCGCCCTTGACGATGCGCTCGCCGTTGATGAACACGCCCTCGGTGGTGGTGACACCGGTGCCCAGCCCAGCCATGCGGGCCGCGTGCGCCAGCATCAGGCAGGTGGTGGTCTTGCCGTTGGTGCCGGTCACCGCGATGACGGGAATGCGGCCTTCGCCTTGCGGGTACATCGCTTCGACGATGGCGCCGCCGGCGTCGCGCGGCAGGCCGGCGCTCGGATACTGGTGCATGCGGATGCCTGGCGCGGCATTGACCTCGATCACGCCGCCGCCCTGCTCGCGCAGGGGTTGCGAAATATCGCTGCAGATGATGTCGATGCCGGCCACGTCCAGCCCCACCTTGCGCGCGGCGCGCACGCACAGCGAACGGGTTTCGGCCGGCAGCAGGTCGGTCACGTCTTCGGCCGTGCCGCCGCTCGACAGGTTGGCGTTGCCGCGCAAGACGACGCTGGCGCCGGCTGGCGCGATGCTGCCAGTCTCATATCCCTGTTCGCGCAGGATCGCCAGCGCGCTGTCGTCGAGCGGGATGCGCGTCAGGATATTCGCATGGCCTTCGCCGCGCGCGGGATTGCGGTTTTCCTGCGCCACCAGCTCGGCGATCGTGTGCTCGCCATCGCCCGTGACTTCCGGCGGGCGGCGCCAGGCGGCTGCGGCCACCTTGTCGCCGGTGACCAGCACGCGGTAGTCGCGGCCTTCGAGAAAACGCTCGACGATGATATGGCGGCTGTGGCGGCGCGCCAGCTCATAGGCGGTGGCCACTTCGTCCGGCGTGGCGCAGCGCGTGGTGACGCCCTTGCCGTGATTGGCGTCCAGCGGCTTGACGGTGACGATTTTTCCCTGGCCGACGCCCAGGCTGGCCGCCAGCCGCTGCGCCTGTTCCGGCGAGGTGACCGTACCGCCGCGCGGCACCGGCACGCCCGCTTCGGCGAGCAGGGTCTTGGTCAGCTGCTTGTCGCTGGCGATGCGCACGGCCAGCGTGCCCGCGTCGCCGGTAATGGTGGCCTGCAGGCGTTTCTGGCGGCTGCCCCAGCCCAGCTGGAACAGGTTCGATTCTTCGGACAGGCGCAAGGTAGGGATGCCGCGCTTGCGCGCCGCCGCAATCACCGCCGCCGTGCTGGTGCCCATCGCGCGCTGCTGCGCCAGTTCGCGCAGGGCCGCCAGCGGCGCCTCGATCTCGAACGGCGCTCCCTGTGCCAGGGTGTCGACAATCTGCACCGCCAGCGCCAGCGCTTCGGTGGCCACCTGTTCGATCTGGTAGCCGCAGACGATGCGGAACTGCGACGGCTGGCCGCGCACCGGGCCGCTATGACCTTCGGTCGGCACGCTGCCGGCCAGCGCCTGCAGTTCGCGCAGCACCAGGTCGACCACCGGGCCGTATGCGGCCGGTTCGCCCGTGCGCAGGGCCAAGGCCGTGCCGGCCCGCTCGCGCAGGGTCGGCAGCAGCGCTTCCAGTTGAGGATACAGTTGCGGCGTGTCCGCAGCTTGCCGGTCCTGCAGCGGCTGCAGGTCCAGCACCGCCATCAGGCAGGGAGTTTGAGCGTACAGATTGGGCCCGCGCAGCAGGCGCTGTTCGATGATATGCATGATAAGTTCTGGGATAGGTGTTGAAAGTTATGGGGCGCCCGGGCCTTGCGCGGCCGCCGACGGCATCTCGCGGTTGCTGCACACGCCGCTGTCACGGGCATTGACGGCGATCAGGCCCACATCGATGGCCGGGTCGAACAGGTCCAGCCCGCGCTGCAGGGCGGCATCAAGCGGCATGCCGCCCGCCAGCCATTCGTGCACGCGGAATGCCAGCAGGTGGCGCACGATATGTTCGCCGATGCCGGTGACGGCTACCGCGCCGGCCGGGCCGGCATAGAAACCGGCACCGATGATGGGCGTGTCGCCCACGCGGCCCAGCAGCGATGGCGTGCAGCCGCCGGTCGAGGCGGCCACCGCAAAATTGCCATAGGCGTCGCGCACCACGGCGCCGACCGTGTCGCACGGCGCGCCGGGCTTGATCGCCAGCGCCACCGGGTAATTCCAGTGGTCGGTAAAGCTGGCGTTCTCTTCGCCATGGCGCAGCCGCTTGCCGCGCTGCAGCTGGGCCAGCAGTTCCTGGTGCTTGATATTGGCCTGCAAGGTGGCCGGATCGTAGTCGGCGGAACCGGACGCGCGCGCAAAACGCAGCGCGCCTTCGCCGCACAACAGCCAGTGCGGCGTAGCGGCCACGCCGGCGGCCACCTGTACCGGATGGCGCACGCGGCGCACGCCGGCGACGGCGCCCAGCTTGCCCAGGCTGTCCATCACGGCCGCATCCATTTCGATGGTCACGCCGTCCATGCGCAGCACGGAACCGGTGCCGGCATTGAAGCGCGGATCGTCTTCCAGCACCGAGACGGCCTGCACCGCCGCCTGCAGCGCGGCCTGCAGACTGTCGCCGGCGTCCAGCAGGCAATGCAAGCCTGCCTGCGATGCCGCGACGCAGCCGTCGCGATCCTTCGGGCGTGCGCCGACGCCGCCATGCGTCAGCACGAGGGGAGTACAGTTGGGGGCGCTGTGGGACATGATCAATTCCAGTAAGGTTGCACAACGCACCTTGGTGGTGCGTATCTTGGGAATTGATTATCTGTGTAGTAACCCGCAGCCAGGGTCAGCCGTACTCTTGTGATGGTGTAAGAGGGCGCTTACAGCCCTGTCGTGAGGGCTTTTTGCCGCGACGCCACCGCTGCGCCGGCCAGCAGCGTGACACTGGAGGCGATCAATCCGCGCTCCAGTCCCGCCGGTCCATCCGCAATCCAGCCGACCATCACGGGACCGGCGATCTGGCCGAATGCAAACACGGCCGTAAAGGCGCTGATGCCCGACGACCACGATGCGGGCGGCAGGTTGTGCCGCACCAGCGCCGTGGTCGAGGCCACCACCGACAGGAACACAGCGCCGAACACGAGGCCGGAAATGAAAATCAGCGGCACGGCGCTGGTCAGCGCGGGGATCAGGGTGGCGGCGCCCAGCACGGCGTTCAGGATGGCCAGCGACTGGCCGCCCTTGTAGCGGTCCAGCATGCGCGCCCAGATGCGCGACGAGGCCAGCACCGCCAGTCCGAGCACGGTGTAGAACACGGTAATCAAGCGCGGCGACATCCCTTGCTGCCTGAGCAGGGCGACCACAAAGGTCATGTAGCCGATATAGCCGGCGCCGAACAGGAAGTAGCCGGCCAGGCCATGCGCAAAATCCTTGACGGAAAAGCGCTGCGCCGGGCCGCTCGCCAGTTGCGCTTCGCCGATGGCGCGCGCCGGCAGCGCCATCACGGCTGTGGCCAGCAAGCAGGCCACGCCCAGCGCCAGCCAGGCCGATTGCCAGCCATGCGCGGCGCCATGCTGCGCCGCTGATGAAAGGGCGGCCGGCACCAGCAGCGCAGAGGCGGCGATGCCGATCCCGGTGCCGCCGTAGTACAGGCCGATAATGAAGCCGGCCCGCTCGCCGTGCATGGAACCGAGCCGGGCGGCCAGCACGCCGCCGGCGATAAAGATCAGGGCGCTGGCCGCGCCAGCGCAGAGGCGCTGCAGGAACAGGGCGGTGGTGTCGCTGACAAAGCCCGACATCAGCATGAACACGCTGGCCAGCACGCTGCCGATCATCAGCACGCGCCAGACGCCGAAACGGCGCAGCAGGGCCGGCGTGGCCAGCGCGCCCAGAAAATAGCCGAGCGCGTTGCAGGTATTCATGGCGCCGGCCAGCAGGTAGGACCAGCCCAGGTCGTCGCGCATCGGTGGCAGCAGCAGGCCGTAGGAGAAGCGCGACAGGCCGAGCGCCACGGCGGCGCCCAGCGACAGAGCCAGCGCGGTGGTCAAGGGGCGGGAGATGGAAGGGTGGGGGACAGACATGGGCCAGGTTCCGTGACATTGACCTTCCAGTGTACCGAGTTACCTGGCCCGGGTTCAACCGCAGGCACGGCAGGCGCCATGGTTGAGACCATGGCGCAACAGTTGCCGGGCCACTGACGACCCCGCACACCAAATTATTGGTCAGGCCTGCTGGCCCAGTGCGGTCAGGTGCGCCAGCGTATCGGCCGCATTCATCATCTTGGCCAGCGAGACGGCCGTCATGCCGCGGCTGTCGATGGCGTCGATCCTGGCGCCCTTGGCCAGCAGCAGTTCCAGGATGGCCTGGCGGTTGAACATGGCGGCCATCATCAGCGGCGTCTTGCCGTCGGGGCTGGCGCCTTCGACGTTGGCGCCATGCTGGAGCAGCAGTTCGGCGATCTCCAGATAGCCCTTGTAGGCCACGCCGGCCAGCGGCGTCTGGCCCTGATCATTGGCGACATTGGGGTCGGCGCCTGCTTCGAGCAGGATGCGCGAGGTGCCCAGGTGGCCGTGGTAGGTGGCCAGCATGATCAGGCTGTCGCCCTTTTCATTGCGGAAGTTGACCGGCACGCCCTTGGCGACCAGCGCAGTCAATTGTTCGGTATCGCCTTCGCGCACCAGGTTGAACAGGCCGCGGATGAATTCGAGCGTGTCGGCGTCCATCGCCGGTTTGCTGGTGCTCTGTGGTTCGGTATGCATATCGTTCTTTCTGTCGATTTGTGTGAAGGTGCGCGGTTTTCAGGGGTGCTGGCTGCGGCGCAGCGAGTCTGCCCGCGCCGCAGCCAGATCGTTTATTTCACCACGCCGCACGCCATGCGCGCGCCGCCGCCGCCGAGTTTTTCCGGGTGGTCGCTGTGGTTGTCGCCACCGACGTGCACCATCAGCGCGTGGCCCTTGAATTCGCTCGCCTTGATGCGCGGCGCCAGCACTGGATAGGTGGCGGTGCCGTCGGCCGCGACGTAAATGGCGGGCAGGTCGCCCTTGTGGCCGGCATCGTCATACGGGCCCTTGTGCGCGGCGGTTTTCGCCGGATCCCAGTGGCCGCCCGCCGCACCTGCCGGCGTCGGCTTGCCATCAGTCATGTTCGAGTCGCACGATGGTTTTTCATGCAGGTGGAAGCCGTGCGTGCCGGCCGGCAGTCCCTTCAGGTCAGGCGTCAGCAGGGCGCCATACTTGGTATCGGAGATGCTGACCGTGCCTGCCGCCTGTTCAACGCCGTTCGGTCCCACGAACGATAATTCCACTGTCTGCGCGTGCGCCAGTTGCGCACCGAGCAGCAAGGCAGCCGTGAACAAGATTTTCATGTGATTCTCCCGAGGTTGATGGTGGAATGGAATGCAGGTGCTTTTGTTATTGTCGCATCTTGCAGAAAATCGCTGCGTTCGGCACGCGTGCCTTGTAAGTCTTGTCCGACGACAAGACGCGAAGCGTACTGATGTGCGCTGTGGCATTACTTCCCGATAATGGTGAAATACCGGCCGACCCCGACTCCCGAAGTCCGGCGAGGCCTCACCTCTTTCAGGATACGTCCATGTCCAACTTGCTTTCCGCAGTACCGAAGAATCTTTACGAAGACCAGGTTGCTCCTGTGCCCAACGCGCGCGACATGTACGACACCCTGAGCGCGCCGGCCAATGCGGCCATGGCGCGGGCCGCCGCGCGCAACTATCTGCAGCAGCAACTGCTGGCAGCGGAACAACTGCCCGATGATCTGCCCGAGCGGCCGGAAGACCTGCTGAACTGGTCGCGCACCAGCGCCGAACGGGTAGGCGAGCAATACCAGGCCTACCTGGCCGAACGCAAGGCTGGCGCGCCGCGCCGCTTTTTCACCACCAAGGCGCATGCACTGTATTTCCTGCGCGCCGCCGCGCCGACCAAGCTGGTCGACGGTTCCTGGCTGTACAGCGCGCTGCAGCAATGGCAGCACCAGCGCTACCGCGCGCTGATCCAGATCTACCTGGAAGAGCTGGGCGATGGCGTCGAAGAAAAAAACCATGTGGTGCTGTACCAGAAACTGCTGGCCAGCCACGGTTGCGACGACTGGCAGGATCTCGACGACCGCCATTTCGTGCAGGGCGCGATCCAGCTGGCGCTGGCGCACGACAATGGCAGTTTCCTGCCCGAAATTATCGGCTTCAACCTGGGCTATGAACAGTTGCCGCTGCACCTCTTGATCACGTCCTACGAACTCAACGAGCTGGGCATCGACCCGTACTACTTTACTTTGCATGTTACGGTCGACAACGGTTCCAGCGGCCATGCGCGCAAGGCCACCGACGCGGTGGTGCAGCTGATGCCGCGCTTCGGCGACGCGCAGGCCTTCTATCGCCGCGTGCGCAATGGCTTCCGTCTCAACGACCTGGGCGCCGGCACCAACGACATCATCAAGGGTTTTGATCTGCAACAGGAACTGGTACGCATCCTGTGCGAAAAAAGCGTGGCCGGCAAGAACATGCATTCCGACTACTGCCGCATCGGCGGCAAGACCATCAACGACTGGCTCAGCGACAAGAGCCAGGTGCCGGCGCTGCTGGAAAAGCTGGAAAGCACGGGCTGGATCCAGCGCGGCGCGCCGGTCGAGGACAGCCGCTTCTGGCGCCTGATCCAGAGCGAACGCGCGGAAATGTTCGGCGTCTTCAGCAGCTACGAGCAGCAGGTGCTGCGCGACTGGATCGAGTCGCCGCTGGAAGAGACGGGCATCCCTGCGCCGCGCATCATGACGCACCGCGCCGCCATGCGCTCGATCGAGACCCTGGCCGAAGCCCAGCCACGCCAGGTACGCGCCGGCGTGCGCGGCGTGTTCCGCCGCCACCTTGGGCTGCAGCAGCCGGAAGAGCAGAACTTCGACCTGGACTTGCGCGCGCTGGAACAGAAAGTGGCGGAGCAGGGCAGCAAGGGTTCGGCGATGGACATGCTGATACCGCTGATGTCGCCCGCCCATCACCATAGCGCGGCCGGGCTGATGGCGACGCGGCTGTACAAGCAGTTGCTGGCCTGATCTTGCCCTTCCAGACTTGATTGTGCGCTGCCGTCCGGTGGCGATTCAAGCCGATATCGCGTTGCGATATCGGCTTTTATTTTGCACCCATGATGGCACGCAGTGGTTTCCGCGCCTGGATCAAGTCCTTCCAGGGCGCTGTGACTTTTGGAGAGAATTGCGAGAGTGGTAATAAATTATAATTGCATTAAGGAAAGTAACTTGCAAAAAATCACTATGCAAGCGCGTCCTTGATCACTCCTCTCTTAAGGGCATCATGACTAAAACTACACCTGGCGTACTGCTGCTCGCGACGCTGATCGGCGCATCGCTGGCAGGCTGCGCTACCGAGACATCGCAAGCCCTGGCCGTCCCTGCCGTCGCAAGCGCAGCGCGTCCCTATGTCGGACAACGGACCTTGATCGCCGTCGGCAAATTCGACAACCGCTCCAGCTTCATGCGCGGCATTTTCTCCGATGGCGTCGATCGTCTGGGCAGCCAGTCGAAGACCATCCTGATCTCGCACCTGCAAGGCACCAACCGCTTTAACGTGCTCGACCGCGACAATATGGCGGAAATCAAGCAGGAATCGGAATACAAGAAACAGGCGCAGAACATCAAGGGCGCCGATTTTGTCATCACCGGCGACGTGACCGAGTTTGGCCGCAAGGAAGTGGGCGACCAGCAGTTATTCGGCATCATGGGCCGTGGCAAGACGCAGGTGGCCTATGCCAAGGTCTCGCTGAACGTCGTCAATATCGCCACCTCGGAAGTCGTGTATTCGGCCCAGGGCGCTGGCGAATACAGCCTGTCGAATCGTGAAGTGCTGGGTTTTGGCGGTACCGCCAGCTATGACGCCACGCTGAATGGCAAGGTGCTGGACCTGGCCATGCGCGAAGCTGTCGAGCGCCTGGTGGCGGGCGTGGAAGCCGGCGCACTGCGCAAACAATAAAAGGCACGCCATGAAAACGACAATGATGAAAAAGGGTGGCGTCGCGCTGGCACTGGCCATGAGCGCCATGCTGACCGGTTGCGCCACCGCGCCGAAAACCCTGTATCAATGGGATGGCTACCAGCCGCAGGTATACCAGTACCTGAAAGGCGAAAGCCCGGAGCAGCAGATTGCAGAGATGGAAAAATCGCTGGCGTTGATCAGCGCCAAGGGCAACAGTGTGCCACCAGGCTTCCATGCTCACCTGGGCATGCTGTATTCGATTACCGGCAAGCCGGACCAGGTCGCAACGCAGTTCGAGGACGAGAAAAAACTGTTCCCGGAATCGAGTGCGTACATGGACTTCCTGCTCGGCAAACTGAAAAAAGGTGAGAAATTATGATGTCGCGCTTGAAAAAAGTCGCTCTGTTGCTGGCCCCTGCGGTGCTGATGGTGGGCTGTGCCACCAAGGCCCCATCATATGACTACACCGCGTTCAAGGCTGCCAAGCCGCGTTCGATCGTGGTCTTGCCGCCGCTGAACAACTCGCCGGAAGTCAACGCCGGCAACAGCGTCTACGCGCAGGTATCGTATCCGCTGGCCGAAGCTGGCTACTACGTGCTGCCGGTGGCCGTGGTGGGCGAGACATTCAAGCAGAACGGCCTGACCAATGCGGCCGATATCCATGGCGTCGACGTCAGGAAACTCAACGAGATCTTTGGCGCCGATGCTGGCCTGTATATCACCATCAGCAAATACGGTTCGACCTATACCGTGATCGACAGCGTGGCGGTGGTCTCGGTCACGGCCAAGCTGGTCGACCTGAAGACCGGCACCCTGCTGTGGGAAGGCGCCGCCAGCGCTTCCAACAACGAGGGCGGCAACAACGGTGGTGGCGGCCTGATCGGCGCACTGGTGGCCGCTGCCGTCAAGCAGATCATCAACAGCACCACCGATGCGGCGCATCCGGTGGCGGGCGTGGCCAATGCACGTTTGCTGTCGGCAGGCATGACCAATGGCCTGCTGTATGGTCCGCGTTCGGTCAAATATCAGGTGCAGTAACAGCGCGCAATACGGGCAAGGCCAGGGATGCGTGTGCATCTCTGCCTTGCGCTCGCTGGCAACGTCAGCATGGCGCCGGCATCCCGCCAACCCGTATCTGCTTGCGCCTGCTCTTTCCTTCCTCCCGCTTTTTGGAAGTGGACACCTCAGATGAATTCCTTGAAGCGATCGCAGCATGATCGTGTTTGGCAAGCAGTAATGGCTTGCCGCCAAGGGCAAGGAGGTCGGCGATGTTCTCCTGCCTGCATCATGTTCCTGTCACGCTCTCCACGCGCCGGGTCGCCCCCGGCGTCTGGCTGGTAACCCGCTTGTACGCGCGGCTGAACGCGGCCTGCGAGGCATAGCCCAGGCGCTGCGCGACGGTGTCGACCGGCAGCTTGCCCTGGCTCAGCCACTGCCTGGCCAGGTGCATGCGCAGCTCCGTCGCATAGCGCAGCGGGGGCGTGCCGATGGTGGCCTGGAAGCGTTCCGCGAACACCGAGCGCGAGCTGTGGCATTCGGCAGCCAGTTCCTCCACCGTCCAGTTGCGGCCGGGCTGCCGGTGCAGCGCCAGGATGGCGCGGGCCAGGCGCGGATCGCGCAAGGCCGCGACCAGGCCCGAGGCATTGTCGCAACCGCATTCCACCCAGCCGCGCACGATCATGGCCGCTGCCACTTCGGCGAGGCGGGCGAGAATGCCGGCAAAGCCGACGCGCCCCGAACACACTTCGCTTTTCATCGACGCCAGGATCGGCATCAATCCCGGATAGCGCTGTCCCAGGACATCGGCCACCATCACCTCGGACATCAACGGCCCCAGCCCCTGCATGCCGCCCAGATCGAATTCCATGCAGCCGTAAAACAGGATGGTGCCCGGCGTTACGTCGAGGCTGGGGCAGGCATCCACGGCGTCGACCTTGTCGCCCAGCGGCGCTGCCTGATAGCTGTCGATGCCGGCCACCGGCATGTCCTGGTCGGACAGCAGCTGATGCGCGCCGCCGTGCGGCATGAACACGGCATTGCCTGCGCTCAGCTCGTGCAGTGCGCCGTCGCTGGTGCGCAAGATGGCCGTGCCGACCGCCAGGAAGTGAAAATAGGCGTGGCCAGGCCTGGCGTCGAAGCCCAGGCCGAAGCGCGGTCCGGCCTGGACACGCCGGTATTGCACGCCGCGCAGGCGCATGCCGGTCAGCAGCGCGCTGATCAGCTCGGAGGACAAGGCAAACACCGCTGCTTCATTCATGTCAGGGGTTTCAGTCAAAAAAGGACGGGTTTCCATCATAGACCCTCCGGTTTGCGGCGTCTACAGTAACGTCTTGTCGAAACTTTGAGGAACCTGGAATGAGCGATTCTATTTGTAACGCGTCTTTGACCGTCAACCCGGCCAGCGCTGCGGACGCCGGACCGGCCGCGCCGGCTTGGATGGCGGTGTTCTCGCTGGCAATGGGCGTCTTCGGTTTGCTGACGGCGGAGTATTTGCCAGCCAGCCTGCTGACGCCGATGGCGCAGGAAATGCGGGTGTCGGAAGCGCTGGCCGGGCAGGCCGTGACGATGACGGCCGTGGTGGCGCTGTTTGCCGGCCTGCTGGTGCCGCGCCTGACGCGGCGCTTCGACCGGCGCCTGGTGCTGCTGGCGTTTTCCACGCTGATGATCGCCTCGAACCTGCTGGTGGCGTTGTCGTCGAGCCTGGGCGTCTTGCTGGCCATGCGCATGTTGCTCGGCATCGCACTCGGCGGTTTCTGGAGCATGGCGGCAGCGGTGGCGATGCGCCTGGTGCCAGCGGCGCTGCTGCCGCGCGCGCTGTCCATCATCTTCAGCGGCATCGCCATAGGCACCGTGGTGGCGGTGCCGCTAGGCAGCTATCTGGGCGGCCTGTACGGCTGGCGCAGCGCGTTTTTTGCCGCCAGCGCGATCGGCGGCGTCACGCTGCTGTTCCAGTGGCTGACGCTGCCGCAACTGCCGCCGCGCACGGCAAGCCGGCATGGCACGGTGTGGAGCTTGCTGGCCCGCCCTGGCATTGCAGTGGGCATGCTCGGCTGCGTGCTGGTGCACAGCGGCCACTTCGCACTGTTTACCTACATCCGGCCATTTCTTGAAACCACGGCCCATGTTGGCGCCGATACGCTGGCGCTGATGCTGCTGGGATTCGGCCTGGCCAACTTCGCCGGCACGCTGCTGGCAGGGCGGCTGCTCGAACGCAGCCTGCGCCTGACGCTGGTGCTGATGCCGGCACTGGTGGGCGTGGCGGCACTGGCGCTGGTGCTGGTGCCAGCCACCTTGACGGGGTTGTCGGTACTGCTGGCGATCTGGGGGCTGGCGTTCGGCGGCGTGCCCGTCGCCTGGTCGAACTGGGTGGCGCGCGCCATTCCGGACCAGGCGGAAAGCGCCGGCGGAATGGTGGTGGCGTCGGTGCAATCGGCGATTGCGGCGGGTGCGGCCGCCGGCGGCGCCATGTTCAGCGTCAGCGGCATCGCCGGCGTGTTCATGGCCGCTGGCGTGCTGATGCTGCTGGCGGCATTGCTGATCGCGCTGCGCGTCAAGGTGCCCGCCGGGCAGGCCGGTGCGAACGCGGGGGCGGTATTGCATCACGGTTAGGGTTGCTGATGGTTGCGTGAAAGGTGACCCTGATTCGTTCGATGTCGGCATCGATAACGGCCCGGTGGTCGGCGCACCGGCTCGCTTGCCGGCTGATTGATCCTGGGTCCAGGTGCTGTATCGCGCCACCACCGGAACGGGTGTGGCAGGCCATGGCGTCGTCGCGGGCGGCCAGGTTTGTCAGCAATCCGCGCGGTTTCCTGGCGCAATTATCGGCAGGCCGGCAAGCGCGCCGATAAGCGCCCGCCGGCCACGCCGCCAGTCCGTCTATCCTGCACGCCGCAAAAATGCAGGCTCTCCTGCCTCTGGTAGCCCTGCGCATGGATCAGCTTGTCCGCGCTCCTGTCGCTGCCGGGCACCAGCGGGCCGACACCTTCCCGTCGCCAATCTTGCGCTCGGGCGCGGGCTCGGCCGCGTTCTTCTCTTTCTTCTTGCTGCAACCCGGCGCCAGCATGGAAATTATTGGTTTTGCAAGGCGCACACGCGCCGCAGCGCCGCCATCGCTTCCTGCGCCACTTCCGCCGGGTCGCGCGCGTGCAGCGCGTCATTGAATACTTCCAGCCCGATCGGTCCGGCATAGCCGATTGCCGAGAGCCGCTGCAGCAGGCTGGCCAGCGGAAAATGGCCGTCGCCGGGCAGCAGGCGGCGGTGGCGCGCGGCCGTCTTCAACCCGGCCTTGCTGACCTGCCGATCGAGGTCGGACAGCTGCACCAGGAATATGCGCTCCGCAGGGATACCGTCGAGGTCGCTCGCATTGCGACCCAGCGCGAAAATATGAAATGCATCGATCACCAGGCCCAGATTGGCTTGATTGGCCAGCTGCACGCAGCGCCAGGCGGCCGGCGTGGTGTGATTGACCGTACTCCAGGCCATCGCTTCATACGCGATGCGCAAGCCGCGCGTGGCAGCCTGCTGCGCCAGCCAGGCCAGGTCGTCGACGATCCGCGCGGCATCGCAATCCGGGTCGGTCGACGCGGGCGCCAGCACGCTGGTGGCGCCAACCTGCACCGCCAGGTCGAGCATCTGCAGCGCTTCCTGGCGCTTGGCGCTGCGGCGCGCGCCCGGTGCGCCGTCGAAGTCGAGCAGCACCTGGAAGTCGGCCAGCCCGAGATCGGCCTGTGCCAGAGCGTGCAGCACGCCCGGGGCGCCGCCGGGATGCGCGTCGAGATCCTGGCGCCACAGCTCGACCTGGTCGAAGCCGGCGCTGCCTGCCGCGGCGATTTTTTCAGCGGTGCTGCCGCCCAGCAGGATCGTATTGAGAAAAAGGGGATTGTTCAACGCGCTCGTCCTTGCGATGCCGATACAGACAACGATTGTATCGGCAAGCGTGCAGTTGGACGTGCACTGTTCGATGGCAGGCGAGGCGCTACGCCTTGCCCGGCGCCGCAATCGAACTGAGCAGCTTCCTGACCGCGCCATGCGCCATCACGATTTCCGGCGCGTCATGCAGCAGCGCGTTGTATTTGGCCTGAAATGCCTTGTCGCCGTCTTCCGACGGACCGATCAGCGCTTCGAGCGCGCGGCGGTAGGTGAGGGCGACGGCCGGCGTGACCGGTTCCGGTTCATCGAGGCGCTCGTCCATCTGCGCCATCAGGCCCGACAATTTTTGCAGCCAGGCGAAATGCGGGTGGTTGGTGACCAGCTGCAGCAGTTCCAGCGGGCTGCCGACGGCGCCGAAGTACTGCGTCTCGATCTCGATCAGGTGCTTGTGCAGGTCGCGCAGGGCGCGCGCCAGGGCGATCAGGCGGGCGCGTTCGGCCAGGTCGTTGTCTTGAGAGGGCATGCGTGGCTCCATGGTTGGCGATGTCTCAGTGTAGCGGGGATTGGACAGGTTTGTGCCTGTCTTTGGGCCAGGAAAATCATGCGCACTGGTCTTCTGGCAGGCGCGAGCCATGCGCCGGCAGGCTAGCATGGTGCATTTTCTCCCCTACATCATGAACAAGAGCCGCCTGGAAGCATTTACCGATGGCGTGATCGCCATCGCGATCACCATCATGGTGCTGGCGCTGAAGGTGCCAAGCGGGCCGCACTGGCGCGAGGTGCTGGAGATGGCGCCGGTGCTGTATGCCTACCTGCTCAGTTTTGTGTATGTCGGCATCTACTGGGTCAATCACCATCATGTGCTGCAGCTGACGCGCCAGGTTACCGGCCGCAACCTGTGGGCCAACCTGCACCTGCTGTTCTGGCTGTCGCTGGTGCCGCTGGTCACCGCCTGGGCCGGCAACTATCCGCTGACCTCGGCGCCGATGACCTTGTATGGCGTGGTGCTGCTGATGTGCGCGGTGGCTTTTCGCATGCTGGTACGCTCGCAGGTAGCCAGCGAAGGACCCGATTCGCCGCTGGCGCAGGCGCTGGGCCACAGCCGCAAGAAGGAACTGTCGATCGCGCTGTACCTGGCGGCGATCGGCCTGTCGCTGTGGTATGCGCCGGCCGGCGCCGCCATCTACGTGGCCGTGGCGGTCTTGTGGCTGATTCCGCAGCGCCGGAAGGAAACATCCGAATGAACCACTTTTAAGGGAGCACAGCATGACGCAAGGTTGCCAGCATCTCAACGATATCCACACGTGCGACGCCAATTCGGCCGGCTGCGAAGAATGCCTGAAAATGGGCGATGAATGGGTCCACCTGCGCGTGTGCATGGTGTGCGGCCATGTCGGCTGCTGCGACGATTCGAAAAACAAGCACGCCACCAAACATTTTCACGCCACCAAACACCCGATCATCCGCTCGAAGGAGCCGGGCGAGACGTGGGGCTGGTGCTATGTCGACGAACTGTTCTACGATCCGATCTGATTGGAGCGGTGTTGTCGGCTTACGCCGGGGGGGCTGACCCGACCTGCACACATGGCATGCTGTTCAATTGGCAGGTCGGATCAGCGAGGCGATGCCCCGCGTCATCCGACAATATTGTTGACGCTGACGGCAGTGCCGAATTTATTGCGCCTTGCCGCTTTGCGCCGCCAGGTGTTCGCCGATAAACCAGCTTTGCAGCTCATTGCTGCGCACCACCTGGCTGACGATCAGGTCATTGCTGCCGTCGTCGCCCATCTCGGCGGCCGCGCGCGCCAGCGGACGCGCTTCGAGCAGGATCGTTTCATGCGCGTCCAGCAGGCGCGACAGCTGGGCCAGGGCGGACTCGCGGCCGCGCGGGGCGCGCGCGATCGACGATTCGTCGACCACGTCCTGCGCCAGCGCGAAGGTCACGCCGCCCAGGGTCTGCACGCGTTCGGCGATGGCGTCCATGATCAGCACCTGTTCGCCGTAGTGCTTGTCGAACAGCAGGTGCAGCTGGTGAAAGGTGGCGCCGGACGTCTGCCAGTGCGCTTTTTTATAGGCGTCGCGGATCGCCATGGTATGGGCCAGCAGGCGGTTCAGCGCATGCACGCCCTGGGCGCGCACTTCGGCCGACAGGCCGATGCGCACGTTGGCGAGGGAGCCGAAGTCTTGCAGGATAGTTGGTGAGGTGCTCATGATGTGCTTTCAAGGTGAGTGAAAATGCGGGCCGCGATGGCCCGTGCCAAAAAGATCAGGGTGCCGGCGGCATGCCGTCATAGTTCACCGGCAGCCATGCGTAGCGCTTGCCGTCCTGGCGCAGGTGGCCCAGGCCCGGGAAGGCGATATGCGCGGCGCCGACGATCACGTGTTCGCCGCTCAGTTTTTTCAGCAGGGCCGCGCGCGTGGTGCGCGCCACGTCCTGCGCGCTGTCGTACTGCACCGTCGCTTCCGGATGCTGCATCTGCAGCGCGGCCATGTGGACGATGTCGCCCCACACCAGCAACTGCTGGCTGCCGCTTTTCACCATGTACATGGCGTGGCCCGGCGTATGGCCGGGCGCCGGCATGGCGGTAATGCCGGGCGTGATTTCGCCGTAGCTGGCGTAGGGGCTGAAGCGGTTGGCGGCGATATACGGCGCGGTGGACGAGACGGCGGCGTCGTAGAAGGTAGCGAGAAAGGCCGGGCCCTTGGCCTTGCTGGCCGGGTCGAGCCAGTAATCGGCTTCCTGCTGCGACAATCGCACCACCGCGTGCGGGAAGGCCGGCTTGCCGTCGGTGACGATGCCGCCCGCATGGTCCTTGTGCAGATGCGTCAGCAGCACTTCGTCGACCTGTTCCGGCTGGTAGCCGGCCGCGCGCAGGTTCGCCAGCAGGCGGCCGCAGCAGTCGCCATACAGCACGCCGGCGCCCGCGTCGATCAGGATCAGCTTCTTGCCCGTGTTGACCAGGAAGGCGTTGATCGAGCCCTGCACGGGCGCCGTGAGGTCGGCGTTCGCCAGATCCGTGGCGATCTGCCTGGGCGTAATGCCGCGCATCACGGTGTCGATCGGAAACGCGTGCGTGCCGTCGGACAGCGCGGTGACTTCGAACTCGCCCAGCATCATGCGGTACCAGCCAGGCGCCTGCGTGTGCTGTTGCGGCGCGGCGGCATGCACGCTGGCGGCGGACATGGCCAGCGGCAGTGCCATGGCGCAGGCCAGGGCCAGTGTCGAAATACGTGTTTTCATGGAGGACTTTCGGTAGTGTCGAGGTTGAGTGCCATGCTAGCGGCTGCCTGCTGGCATGGCGACTGTCTAAAGGTCAGGCCAGGCGCTGGTGCCATTCCTAGGCCAGCTGCACGATGCCGCGCCGGCTGGCCACCATCACCGCTTCGGTGCGGCTGACGGCATCGAGCTTGGCGAGGATATTATTGATATGGAACTTGACGGTGCCGACACCAATGCCGGCCACGCGCGCGATCAGCTTGTTGCTCATGCCGGTCGCCAGGTGGGCCAGGATTTCATGCTCGCGCGTCGACAAATCGCTGCCGTGCACGCGGCCCGCCAGCTTGGCCGACAGCCCTGGCGCCAGGTATTTTCTGCCTTCCAGTACGCTGGCGATGCAGGCGAGCAGTTCGGCAAACGGCGCGTTTTTCAGCAGATAGCCGCTGGCGCCGGCCTGCATCGCGCGGTGCACCACTTCATCGCCTTCGTGCGCACTGAGGATGACGATGCGCGCATCGGGATGCTGGCGGCGGATGCGCAGCGTCGCCTCCACCCCATCGCAGCCTGGCATGCTCATGTCCATCAGCAGCACGGCGGGGCGCAGGCGGGCATACAGTTCGACCGCCTGGGCGCCATCCTCGGCCTGCCCCAGCAGCATGAAGCTGCCCTCGGACTGCAACAGCGAGGCCATGCCGGCGCGGATCAGTGGATGGTCGTCGGCGATAACGATGGTGGTGCGGGCTGCTTGCATGATGGACTCCTGTGGTGCCGGTTGTGATGACTCATTGTGCGAAACGCGCGCCGCCTTGCCTAGTCATACGTGGGTATAAGGTGGCGCCGCAAACGCCTGCCGCGCAGGGCGTGGCCCGCGCCGACCCTAAACCTTGGTATGAGTGGCGCTACCCAAGGTCTGATTTTCTTCCGCTTGCGAGCTGCCTATAGTGGCCGTCACTGGCAGGCGAATGTGCCTGGCATGACCACTATCGTGAGGGGAAAATGATGCCGATTGATCTGTTGCAGCGCTTGCCGCGTCCGCGCCGCCGGGGCGCCGAATGGCTGGTGCTGGCCGGGGTGCTGCTGATGAGCGCGCTGATGGTGGGCTACTTTATCTGGACCGAGCGGCGCCTCCTGATCGCCTCCGATATCGAGCGCATGCGCATGCAGACCCTGATCATCGACGAGAACCTGCAGCACCAGTTCGAAGGGGTGCGCAATGCCCTCGACAGCGCGCGCCGCGCGTTCCACCCGACCAACGCCTGCAATGGCGAATGCCGCCGGGTCCTGCTGCAATCATTGAAGCGCGCCATGCCGGGCGTGCGGGCGCTGGTGGTGGTCGACCGGCGCGGCCATATCCTGTTGTCCGACGACGACCTGCGCGATGCGCGCCTCGACGACCGCCAGTACACCCGCCAGGTGGCCAGCATGCAGTCGCCCGATACCCTGTATCTGTCGCAGCCGTATGAAAATACGCCCGGCGTATTCAATATCAAGCTGTCGCTGGCGCTGACCGACCGTGAAGGCAACCACGGCGGCGCCGTCAGCGCGATTCTCAACCCCGAATATTTCGACGCCGTGATGCGCTCGGCCCTGTATGCGCCGGACATGAACAGCGCGATTACCGAAGACAGCGGCCGGCGCATCCTGTATGTGCCGGCCGACCCGGCCGCCATGCGTGCGCGCGGCGCGCCGGACCCGCTGTTCGCGCAGCACCAGCGAAGCAGGCGCATGCTGACCGTGCTGGAAGGGGCGGCGGCCGGTGGCGAACGGCGCCTGGTGGTCCAGCGCACCATGCAGCTGCAGGGACTGGGGCTGGACAAGACGCTGGTGATCAGCCTGTCGCGCTCGACCGCGCAGATCGAGGCGGGCTGGCACAGCCTGGCCTGGACCAGCGCGCTGGCCTGGCTGCTGACGGGCGTGATCGGCGCGGTGGGCCTGCTGCTGGCGCAGCGGCGCCGCCTGGCGCTGGAAGAACTGGCGCAGGCGCGCAACGAGGAGCGGGCGGCGGCGGCCGACCGGGTCGAGCTGGCCTTGAACGGCGCCAACCTGGGCCTGTGGGAATGGCAGATGACGAACGATGTGCGCACCATCGACGCCAGGTCCGCCGCCATGCTCGGCTACGCGCCCGGCGAACTGGCCCTCGACCATGGCGAATGGCGCGTGCTGGTGCATCCCGAGGACGAAGAACTGCTGCAGCGCGCGCTGGCGCTGCATCTGCAGGACCGCAGCCGGCCGTACGAAGCCGAGTACCGCATGCGTCACCGCAACGGCCACTGGGTCTGGCTGCAAAGCCGCGGCAAGGTGGTCGAGCGCAGCAGCGATGGCACGGCGCTGCGCATGGTCGGCACGCGCATGGATATCAGCGCGCGCAAGCTGGCCGAAGCGGAAATCGCCCACCTGGCGTTTTATGACGGCCTGACCGGCCTGCCGAACCGGCGTTTGCTGCTCGACCGCCTGGGCCACGCGATCACGCGCGGCGAACGGGGCGGCTGCCATGGCGCGGTGCTGTTCGTCGACCTCGACAACTTCAAGCAGCTGAACGACACCATGGGCCACGACATGGGCGACCGCCTGCTGGAAATGGTGGCGTTCCGGCTGCAGCAGGTGATGCGCGACAGCGACACGGTGGCGCGCCTCGGCGGCGACGAATTCGTGATCCTGCTCGATGACGTGGGCGGCTCGCCGGCGCAGGCGGCCAGCCACGCCGAAATCGTCGCCAATAAAATCGTGCAGGCGCTGGGACTGCCGTATCCGCTCGACGGCCATGAGCTGCGCAGCACGCCCAGCATCGGCATCGTGCTGTTCGGCGAAGGCCACCACACCATCAATGACCTGCTGCGCCAGGCCGACATGGCGATGTACGAAGCCAAGGCGGCCGGCCGCAACACGTTCCGCTTTTTCGACCCGCGCATGCAGGCCGCGCTGGACGCCTCGGCGTCGCTGGAGCAGGACCTGCGCTCGGCGCTGGCGCAGCGCGAACTGCTGCTGTACTACCAGCCAGTGGTCGACGCGCATGGCGCCATGACGGGCGTGGAAGCACTGCTGCGCTGGCAGCATCCACGGCGCGGCATGGTGGCGCCGGGCGACTTTATCGCGCAGGCGGAAAAAGCGGGCCTGATCGGCGAGATCGGCGACTGGGTGCTGGAGACAGCCTGCCAGCAACTGGTGACCTGGTCCACGGCGGCGGACAAGCGCGCGCTGACGATCGCCGTCAATGTCAGCGCGCGCCAGTTCCGCCAGCCCGCATTTGCCGAGCGCGTGCTGCAGATCATTGCGCGCAGCGGCGCCGACCCGCACCTGCTCAAGCTGGAGCTGACCGAAAGCATGCTGCTGACCGATGTCGACGACGTGATCGGCAAGATGACCTTGCTCAAGTCGCGCGGCGTGGGCTTTTCACTCGATGATTTCGGCACCGGTTATTCCTCGCTCAGCTATCTGAAGCGCCTGCCGATCGACCAGTTGAAGATCGACCGCTCTTTCGTGCACGATATGCTGCATACGCCGCACGCCTCGACCATCGTGCGCACCATCGTCAGCCTGGCCCACAGCATGGGCCTGCAGGTGGTGGCCGAAGGGGTGGAAAGCCGCGAACAGTGGGACAGCCTGCGTCTGATCGGCTGCGCCGGCCTGCAGGGCTATCTGTTCGGCCGCGCGGTGCCGGTGCAGGAGCTGTTCCAGCTGGCGCCGCCCATCGCGTCGCCATCCGTTGCGTTACCATTGCTGTGTCCAACCGAAGAGGCCGTTTCATGAGCAGTCAGCCCAAACCGGGCGGCAAGATCGCCCCGTATACCCACGCCGCCGCCGGCTGGGACGCGCTGCGCCATGTGGCGCAGGGCATGCTGCGCGAACGGGTGCCGCCGGCCGGCTACCGTGCCTTGCTCAGGCAAAACCAGCCGGACGGCTTCGACTGCCCCGGCTGCGCCTGGCCCGACCGCGCCCATTCCTCGACCTTTGAATTTTGCGAGAACGGCGCCAAGGCGGTGGCGGCCGAGGCGACGTCGCGGCGCGTTGCCAGCGACTTTTTTGCGCGCCATACGGTCACCGAACTGCTGCATCAGTCCGATTTCGAGCTGGAGCAGCACGGCCGGCTGACCCTGCCGATGCGCTACGACGCGGCCAGCGACCATTACGTGCCCATTTCATGGGACGCTGCGTTCGAACTGGTCGCATGCGAGTTGAACCTGCTCGATGAGCCGGACCAGGCGGCGTTTTATACTTCGGGCCGCGCCAGCAATGAAGCGGCCTATCTGTACCAGCTGTTTGCGCGCGCCTACGGCACCAATAACTTTCCGGACTGCTCGAACATGTGCCATGAAGCGACCAGCCGCGGGCTGCCGCCGGTGGTCGGCGCCGGCAAGGGCACGGTCACGCTGGACGACTTCGAACACGCCGACGCGATTTTCATCTTCGGCCAGAACCCGGCCACCAACCATCCGCGCATGCTGGGCGAATTGCGCGCGTGCGCCAAACGGGGCGCCACCATCGTCTCGATCAATCCGCTGCGCGAGCGTGGGCTGCAGCGCTTTGCCGACCCGCAGGCGATCGGCGAAATGCTGACCGGCGGCAGCACGAAGATCGCCTCGCTGTTCGTCCAGCCGCGCCTGGGCGGCGATTTTGCGCTGCTCAAGGGCGTGGCCAAGCGCCTGCTGGAACTGGATGACGCAGCGGCCCTGAACGGCGCGCACCGGCTGCTCGACCTCGATTTCATCGCCGCGCACACGGCGTTTTTCGAAGGTTTTGCTGCCGACCTGCGCGCCGAATCGTGGCCGCTGCTGGTGCAGGAGTCGGGCGTGCCGCAGGCGCAGATCGCGCAGCTGGCCGATATCTACGCCGCCAGCGAGCGCGTGATCGCCACCTGGGGCATGGGCATCACCCAGCACAAGCATGCGGTGGCCACCATTCAGATGCTGGCCAATCTGATGCTGATGCGCGGCAATATCGGCCGGCCAGGCGCCGGCCTGTGCCCCGTGCGCGGGCACTCGAACGTGCAGGGCGACCGCACGGTGGGCATCGAGGAGCAGCCCACCGCAGCGTTCCTCGACCGGCTGCAGCAGGTGTACGGTTTCGAACCGCCGCGCCATCACGGGCACGATGTGGTGGCGACGATCGCCGCCATGGAGCAGGGCAAGGTCAAGGTGTTTATCGGCCTGGGCGGCAATTTTGCCGTTGCCACGCCGGACACGCCGCGCACCTTTGCGGCCTTGCGCTCGTGCGCGCTGACGGTGCAGGTGATCACCAAGCTCAATCGCAGCGCGCTGGTGCATGGGCAGGCTGCGCTGATCCTGCCGACTCTGGGCCGCACGGAAATCGACCTGCAGCAGGGCGTGGCGCAGGGGGTGACGGTGGAGGATTCCATGAGCATGGTGCATGTCTCCTACGGGCGCAATGCGCCGGCCTCGAAGGCGCTGCTGTCGGAAGTGGCGATCGTCTCGCGCATGGCCGAAGCGACATTGGGCAGCGGCACCGGCCAGGGCCGTCACGGCCTGGCGTGGCCCGCGTGGCGCAACGACTACAGCCTGATCCGCGACGAGATCGAAAAGGTGTTCGACGATTTCCACGACTATAACCGGCGCATCGCGGTGCCGGGCGGCTTTCACCTGACCGTGGCGCCGCGCCACCGCACCTGGCATACGGCCAGCGGCAAGGCGCAGTTTGCCGTGCATGCGGTGCCGCGCGACACGCCGATTTCGCGGGCCCGCGCGCGCCATGGCGAGCGGCTGCTGGTGATGATGACGACGCGCTCGCACGACCAGTACAACACCACCATCTATGCCCACGACGACCGCTACCGGGGCGTGTTCGGCCTGCGCCGCGTGATCTTCATCCACGCCGACGATATCGCCATGCTGGGCATGCAGGCCGGCGACTGGGTCGACGTGCGCAGCGTCTGGGACGACGGGGTGGAGCGGCGCGCGGACGGCTTCATGCTGGTCGCCTACGATATCCCGCGCGGCTGCGTGGCGGCGTATTACCCCGAGACCAATGCGCTGGTGCCTTTGGCCAGCGTGGCCGACGGCGCCGGCACGCCGACCTCGAAATCGATCCCCGTGCTGTTGTTTCCTGGCCGGATGCCGGCCGGAGGCGGGCGCTGACATCATTATTTGAGGTCCTGGCAGGTAAAAACTATACTTTCGTATAGCGCCCTTATCTTTATTGCCATATTACAATGCTGATGAAGAAAATAATGGCTTAGAAAGGTCAGGCATGGTACGCATCCCGGGCAGTCCCTTACTCTCCCTCCTGCTCGTCGGCGTGACGCTGCTGATCTTTGCCGTTGATGCGTTTACCGAGCTCGATGTGGCCATCGCCGTGATGTACGTGGTGGTGGTGCTGCTGTCGGCCAGCATCTGGGGCCGCCGCGGCGTGATCCTGACCACGGTGCTGTGCATGGGGCTGACCCTGCTGGCCTATGGCCTGATCCACGTATCGATCTTTTCCGGTCCCGCCTCGGGACGCCTGATGGTCAGCCTGGCGGCGATCGGCATCACCGCCTTCCTGGCGCTGACGGGACAGGCCGCCACCGAAGACCTGCTGGCGCGCAAGGAAGCGCTGCGCCGCAGCGAAGCGTTTTTGGCCGGCACCCAGCGCATCAGCAAGACCGGCAGCTTCAGCTTCACGGCGCCCGAAGCGCGCATGTATTGGTCGGACGAAGCGGCGCGCATCTACGGCTACCCCACCTGCCAGAAGCCGACCGTCGAGATGCTGCTCGAACGCACGCTGCCTGACGACCGGCCGCTGGTGCGCGCCGCCATCGACCAGGTCATGCGCTGCGAGGGCGAACTCGATGTGCATCATCGTTTGCAGATGCCCGATGGCCAGGTAAAGTATGTGCATGTGCTGGCCCAGCCGACCTACGACCAGGCAGGCCGCTGCGAATACCTGGGCGCGCTGATGGACGTGACGGCCTCGGTGCTGGCCGAACAGGCGCTGCACCAGTCGCAGGTACAGCTGGCGCACGTGACGCGCGTGACCATGCTGGGCGAGCTGGCCGCCTCGATCGCGCATGAGGTCAACCAGCCCTTGGCGGCGATTGCCACCAACGGCGAAGCGAGCCTGCGCTGGCTGAACCGCCCGCAGCCGAACCTCGACGAAGCCTGCGCCGCGATCGGCAGCCTGCTCGAAGCGAGCCGGCGCGCCACCGAAGTAATCCAGCGCATCCGCGCGCTGGCGCGGCGCAGCGACCCGCATCACCTGCCGCTGGACTTCAACGCGGTGGCCGAAGAAGCGGCCGGCCTGGTGCGGCGCGAGCTGGGCAGCCACTCGGTCAGCCTGCGCCTGGAGCTGGCGCCGGGCCTGCCGCAGGTCTGCGGCGACAAGGTGCAGCTGCTGCAGGTGCTGATCAACCTGCTGATGAACGCGATGCAGGCCATGCAGGGCTGCGCGCCTGGCGAAGCGTCGCTGCTGCTGCGCACCGCGCAGGACGACAAGGGCGGCGTGGCCTGCCATATCGCCGATACGGGTCCCGGCATCGCCGTGGAAGACCTGCCGCACCTGTTCGAAGCGTTTTTCAGCACCAAGGCCGACGGCATGGGCATGGGGCTGCCGATCTGCCGCTCGATCATCGAGACGCATGGCGGGCGCATCTGGGCGCGCAGCACGCCGGGGCAGGGCGCCACGCTGTCGCTGGCGCTGCCAGCGGCCGCCGACGCAATGACGGAGTGCGCATGAGCGGCGCGGCCATGGCGGCGGCGCCGGAAGGGCTGGTGCATATCGTCGACGACGATGCGCTGCTGCGCGGCGCCATCTCCAGTTTGCTGCGCTCGGTGGGCCTGCAGGTCGCCGATTACGCCTCGGTGGCCCAGTTCCTGGCCCAGCCGCGCCCGGAAGTGGTCAGCTGCCTGCTGCTCGACGTGCGCCTGCAGGGCCTGTCCGGCCTCGACTTCCAGGCCGAACTCAATCGCGACGGCGTGCACCTGCCGGTAATCTTCATGACGGGCCACGGCGATATCCCGATGTCGGTGCGCGCGATGAAGGCCGGCGCGCTCGATTTCCTGGCCAAACCGTTCCGCGACCAGGACCTGCTCGACGCCGTCAACCTGGCGCTGGCCACCGACCGCGAACGGCGCGCGCGCGAACAGGCGGCGCAGGGCCTGCACGACTGCTACGCCAGCCTGACCCCGCGCGAACGCGAAATCATGGCGCTGGCCGCCAGTGGCCTGATGAACAAGCAGATCGCGGGCGACCTGGGCACCAGCGAAATCACCGTCAAGATCCACCGCGGCAACGCCATGCGCAAGATGCAGGCACGCACCTTTGCCGACCTGGTGCGCATGGCGGAGGCGCTGGGGATCGATACCGCCAGGCGCAAGTAATGCCATTAAACCCAACGGCAAGGACTGGGGTCGGACCCTGAGGGTCCGACCCCGGCATTTCGCCGTTGGGGTGAAAGCGACATGCCGCGCGCATCCGCAGCCCTATACCCTTGTATGATTTCGCGCTGGCGTCCCGCCCTGTACAGTTCTCCCATACGTTACCAGGGAGTTTGCAGTGACCGAGTCCGATCCATCCAGTTTTCACATCGCCATCGTCGATGACCACGAGTCCGTGCGCAGCGCGCTGGGCAGCCTGCTGCGCTCGTACGGCTACCAGACCAGCAGCTTCGATTCCGCCGAAAGCCTGCTGGCCGGCGCCGCGCCGGACGCCTATCAATGCATCATCAGCGACCTGCAGATGCCCGGCATGAGCGGTATCGACCTGCTGGAGCAGTTGCGCCGGCAGGGCAGCACCACGCCGCTGATCATGCTGACGGCGTTTGCCGAGCCGGCGATACGCCAGCGCGCGCTGCAGTCGGGCGCCTCATGCTTCCTCAGCAAGCCGTTTCAATCGAACGACCTGGTGCGCTGCATCCGCCAGGCCTGCCAAGACCTGTAACGCCGGCGTCACCCAGCCTGGAGTTTTCGATGCGCATCGCCTTCGGATATACCGCCCCTTTGCCGTTCGCCAGCCGTGGCCAGCTGCCGCGCCGCGTTGCCGCCATGCTGCGCCTGGGCGTGCAGCGCGTGAAATCGCTGCGCCTGGCCTGGGCCCGCTGGTCCGTGTACGGTGTGCTGCTGCTGGTGATCGCCGCCAGCATCGGCCTGTCGATCGTGATGGAACGCGCCGGCAGCAGTATCCGCAGCAGCGCCGGACCGATGCTGGACCAGAGCCTGCCGCAGCTGCGCCACCTGGGCAATCTCGATGCTTCGCTGCAGCGCTACCAGCAGGCGCTGGACCAACTGTCCGGCACACCGGCGTCGCAGCAGCATTTCCTGGCCTTGCTGCCGTCGCTGCGCGCCGACCTCGAACGCGATTTCCTGGCGCTGCGGTTGGGCATCGGCGCGCAGCCCGACCTGGCGGCGGTCAACGCCCATTACTGGCGCCTGCTGGCGCAGGGCCAGCCGCTGGTGCGCGAGGTGCAGGATGCGGCGCGCAACGGCCAGCTGGCGCGCCTGGCGCTGCTGGTCGAGGCGCAGTACCGCGACGCGGCGCAGCTGCGCGCCAGGGTCTCGCTGCTGCGCGACGAGGTACAGCAGACGATTTATGCGGGCGGCGAAGCGGCCGAGAAAAATGCGCTGGGCATGACGCGGCTGGTGCACCTGTTCGACCTGCTGGCGCTGTTGAGCAGCGGCTTCCTGCTGTACCACGTGCGGGCCCGCTTCCGCGTCGAAGAACAGCTGGCGCACCAGGCTGGCCACGATCCGCTGACGGGCCTGGCGCACCGCCGCTCGTTCGAGGCGCGCCTGCGCAGCCTGCCATCGACGCCGCATGCCGTGGTGCTGGGCACCATCGACCGTTTTACGCGCATCGTCGGCGGCCTCGGTCACAGCTTCGGCGACCAGATGATCGTCGGCCTGCTGGGACGCATCCGCCAGGCCGCCGAATGCAGCGGGGGCGAGGTGTACCGCCTCGACGGCGCCAATTTCGCCATCCTGTACCAGTGGCCGCGCGAAAGCGCCGAATTCGAAGCCGCCCTGTCGGCGCTGCGCGAGGAGGTGGGCGTGCCGTACAGCTGGCAGGGCCATGAGATATTCACCACCCTGAGCCTGGGCGCCGTCAGCTATCCGCTGCATGGCCGCGAGCCGGAAGCGCTGCTGCGCAATGCCGACGCCGCGCTGCAGCTGGCGCGCCGCGCCGGCGGCGATACCGTGGTGCCGTATTGCGAAGAAATCAATGCCCAGGCCGGACAACGCATCGCCACCGAAGCGGCACTGCGCCACGCCGTCGAGCGCGGCGAACTGGAACTGCATTACCAGCCGCAGCAGGCCCTCGCCGATGGCGCGCTGGTCGGCTTCGAGGCGCTGCTGCGCTGGCGCCGCGACGGCCAGCTTGTGCCGCCCGACCAGTTCATTCCCCTGGCCGAAGAGTCGGGCCTGATCGTCGGCATCGGCGACTGGGTGCTGGAAGAGGCCTGCCGCCAGCTGTGCGACTGGGACCGGCAGGGCAGGACGGTGCCTGTCGCCGTCAATATCTCGCCGCGCCAGTTCGCCGCGCCCGGCTTCCTGCCGCACCTGGAAGCGCTGCTGGCTACCAGCGGCATCAAGCCCGAATTGCTGGAACTGGAGATCACCGAAGGGGTAGTGATGGAAGACGCGGAAAGCGCGATCGCGCTGCTGCAGCGCCTGCGCAGCCTGGGCCTGCGCCTGGCGATCGACGACTTCGGCACCGGCTACTCCAGCCTGGCATACCTCTCCCGCTTCCCGATCGACAAGCTCAAGATCGACCAGTCGTTCGTGCGCAATATGGCCACCGTCGGCGAGCAGCGCGCCATCGTGCAGGCCACCATCGGCCTCGGTCACAGCCTGGGCCTGTCGGTGATCGCCGAGGGCGTCGAGACGGAAGCGCAGCGCAGCCTGCTGTGCGGCTGGCAGTGCGACCAGATGCAGGGCTATTACTACAGCCGGCCGTTGCCCGCAGCGGCGGCCACCCGTTTTTTACTGGACAGTCAACAGCAACACGCTGCATAAACCATGAAAGGCACCGATATCATGAACGCACCTGACTCATTGCCACCGTTCGGCATCGACGACGAGAACAACGAAAAGATCGAAGTGGCCCGCATCCGCATCGGCCGGCAGAACCATCAAAGCGCGGTGCTGGGCGCGTTTCGCGAAGCGGACCGGCTGCTGGGATCGTGGGTGCATGGCGCCGGCGACCAGGTCGACATCGACTTCGAGGTGACCTTCAACGACGGCTATGTGTTCAAGGGCCGCTACGAGTTCTGGCGCAAGTCGCGCCGCCGCCCGTCGCTGACGCGCCATGTGTATGAATCGTTCCTGGCGCTGTGGCAGGGCGGCGGCAGCGACATGTCGCGCTATGCGGTCAGCACGGCCTGAGAACCGCTGCTTGGTCTTTCCGGGCGGCGCCGACGTTGATCTCCTTAAGTTAGTGTCATTTTCACCCCAGAAGCAAATTCCGGGGTCGGACCCTCAGGGCCCGACCCCGGCATTTTCGCCGCACGGGTTAACTGCGAAAGATGGCAACTACCAGGCAAACCATGTTGCTAAAGCTTACACTGCACCGCGCGGCGGCATGGCGGCAGCGCTTGCCCTGCGGCTGCCCAAGGTCATCGCATATTCATGGGTAAACAGGGCGCCGAAAAAGAAGATCTGCGCCGAGTAATAGATCCACGTGATCAGCGCCACGATGGAGCCGGCCGCGCCGTACGAGGTGCTGAAGTCGCCATGGCCCAGGTACAGGCCGATCAGCACCTTGCCGCCCATGAACAGGATCGCTGTCAAAATGGCGCCGACGATCACGTCGCCCCAGGCGATCGGCGTGGCCGGCAGGTATTTGTAGATGAAGGCAAAGATGATGGTGACGATCAGCATCGACAGGCCCGCAAACGCATACTGCAGCAGCTTGCCGGGATCGGTCGGATCGACCCAGCTGCCCTGCATCGCGGCCAGGCCCGCGTTGACGGCCAGGGTCATCATCAGCATCAGCGCCAGCACCAGCAACAGGCCGAACGACAGGATGCGCTCCTTGAGGAACAGCAGCAGGCCCGAGCCTTCCGACGGCGGGATCTGCCACAGCTCGTCCAGGCTTTCCTTCAGTTCCGCAAATGCGCTGGTGGCCGTGACCAGCACGATCACGCCGGAGATAATGCTGGCGGCCACCCCTTCGTCGGCGCGCTTGGCGCCAGAAATGATGGCTTTGAGCGCGTCGCCGCCTTGCGCGCCCGTCAGGCCGCCCAGTTCCGTCAGCAGGGCGGTGCGCACTGCTTCCTCGTCAAAGAAGATGCTGGCCAGCGCGACCACCAGAATCAGCATCGGCGCCAGCGAAAACAGCACGTACAGCGTGAGCGCCGCCCCCTTGCTCGACGCGCGGCGATTCAGCCAGGCTTCGGCGGCGGCGCGCGCCATCTGCACCAGCGCATACAGATAGGACGACCAGCCGCCCTGTTTGACGCGGCTGGCAATGGTGGCCCGGCGTTCGGCCAAGGCGTCATGCTGTTGGGGAGTGGTAGTGTCCAAGAAGTAATTCCTATAGCAAGTCGTCAAGGTGGATCGTGATGCCACGTTGCGCTTTTCACACGCTTTCTTCCGTGCGCGCACGCACGCAAGGGGCAAGATGAAGCAGCCGCGATGGCGACAGGCGCTCGGTTAGGTGCCGTACAGAGCAGGACAGGGCGCGGCCCGACACTTGCAGTTCACACAAGAGGCCCACCATGCGAACTCATTTTCTCCTTGCCATGCCCGCCATCCTTGGCGCCATCGCCCTGTTGCCCCACACTGCCCGCGCCCAGCAGGGTGACGGCACCCATGTCGGCATTGCCGCCGCCATCGTCAAGCCCGACAAGGTCGAAGCGACGCCGGAACGCATGGCCGGCATCAAGGCGCCGCCCGGCTTTGCCGTCTCGGTGTTCGCCTCGGGCCTGAAAAATATCCGCATTATCGCGGTGGCGCCGGACGGCACGATTTATGTCAGCCGGCGCGACCAGGGCGATGTATTGATGATGCGGGACGCCAACGGCGATGGCCGGCCTGATGCCGCGCCCGTCACCGTGGCCAGCCGCGCCGGCGCGCATGGCCTGGCGATCCGGGACGGCAAGTTGTACCTGGCCACTGTCAAGGAAGTGTTCGTGGCCGATATCCTGCCGGACGGGCGCCTGTCGCCGTTAAAGCTGATCATCGGCGACCTGCCGGACGCGGGCCAGCACCCGAACCGCACGCTGGCCTTCGGCCCGGACGGCATGCTGTACATCAGCGCCGGCTCGACCTGCAATGTCTGCAATGAAAGCAATCCGGAAAACGCCACCTTGCTGCGCGCATCGCCCGACGGCAAGCAGCGCAGCATCTTTGCCTCGGGCCTGCGCAATACCATCGGCTTCGACTGGCAGCCGCGCACGGGCGAGCTGTGGGGCATGGACCATGGCATCGATTTCCTCGGCGACGACGAGCAGCAGGAGGAACTGAACAAGCTCGAACTGGGCAAGCAGTATGGCTGGCCGCACGTGTACGGTGCCGGCGGCATCTACCCGCAAAGCACGCCCGTGGGCGATATCAGCAAGGAGGAGTGGAAGGCGCGCAGCACGCCAATGGTGCTCGGCTACACGGCCCATGCGGCGCCGATGCAATTGCTGTTCTACCGCGGCGAGAATTTTCCGGCCGAATACCAGGGCGACGCGTTTGTCACCATGCGCGGCTCGTGGAACCGCAGTACGCCGTCCGGCTATGAAATCGTGCGCGTGCGCTTTGCCGACGGCCAGGCAAAAGCGATCGAACCGTTTGTCGGCAGTTTCCTGGCGGACGGCGGCAAGACCCATATCGCGCGCCCCGTGGGCCTGGCGATGGCCAAAGACGGTTCGCTGCTGATGGCGGACGACGCCAACGGCGTGCTGTACCGGATTGCCTACACCGGCAACGCGGCGCGCGGCGCCATGCTGCCGCCACCACCCGCCGGGCCGATGCAGCAGCAGGCGGCGCAGGGCACGAACGTGCCGCTGGCGCTGGCGCGTCCCGAAACGGCGCAGACAGCGGGCGGCGGCAGGCTGGCAGTCGGCAGCAGCGCGTTTGCCGGCAATGCCATGCTGGCCGCCAGATACAGCGAATACGCGGACGGCGTGTCGCCGCCGCTGGCCTGGACGGCGGTACAGGGTGCGAAATCCTACGCCATTATCATGGAAGACCCGGACGCGCCGCAAAAGCCGTTCGTGCACTGGCTGGCGTGGAATATTCCGGCCAGCGTCACCAGCCTGCCCGAAGGCCTGCAGGAGCAGCCGCGCCTGACCGAACCCGAAGGCGTGCTGCAGGGGCGCACCACGCGCGGCTCGATCGGCTACTATGGCCCGCGCCCGCCCGTGGGCGACATGGCCCACCATTACCACTTCCAGGTGTTTGCGCTCGACACGGTGCTGTCGCTGCCGTTCGGTTCCGACCGCGACCAGCTGCTCAAGGCGATGCAGGGCCATGTGCTGGGCAAGGGTGAGCTGATGGGCAGATATAAACAGGTACAGCCGCCGCTCAAATAAATTTTTTGCACCGCGTCTCCTGGTTCGGCTACACCGGACCATTGGCCGCCACGGCAGAATGGCCGTGGCGGTTTTTTTGGCTATGTCACCGTCATATGGGGGAAATCACCTAACGTGGCTTTAAGCAAGCTTTCCGGCGAGAGGATGCGTCTGGCGTCGAGTATCCATCTCCATCCGAGATAGTTGGGCAAATACCGTGTCGCCACGCCATGAAACGCACTGAGCCAACTTCGGAAACGGCTGCGATAGGCATTCACGTTCTGCACATGCACCGTGCCACGCACACGAATACTCGCCCGCAAGTTGACCGCTTCATGCATGATGCCAAGCTCCCTGGCAAACACCGGATACGCAGGATGACCATCCGTCACCAGCAAAATATCGCGGTCTATCACGGGCGGCAGGCAAGCGTGTAATCTGGCTTTGGTCAGTTGCCCCAGACCGGTCACAAAATCGACAGTTTGTCCCGTGCTGTCGCGCGCCAGCAGCACACAAACCTGTTCGTTGGAAATACCCCGCTGGCGGGCACGGCCAGCTCTTCGGCGCGCCGGCCGCGTCAGGTGCCGCGATCCCTTCTGCGATTCGAGCATATACATTTCATCAGCCTCGGCAATGCCGTGCAGGCAGCGTGGCCGGTCGCTTTTTGCCAGCGCCAGGAAGCGATGGCGCCAGCGAAAGCTGGTATTGCGGTGGATATTCAGATGCTCGGCTGCCTTGCGTATGGAAAAGGAACCGAGCAGGCAATCCGCATAGGCCAGCCAGCGTGCTTTATAGCGCAGATGTGCCAGTGGCGTGCCGCTCAGGGCATTGAAGGTTCTGCCGCATGGTACGCAGCGATAACGTTGCAAACCATGTTCATGGCCATGGCGGTAAAAGTGAAAGGAATTGCAGGCTGGGCAATGTAGTTGCGCCTGCGCCGCCTGCTCGATCAGGCAGATGACCGTCTCTTGCTGCGCGCCGTTGCGCAGCAGATCGGCACTGGCTTTACGCTGGCGATGGGACAACTGAGCGAACTGGGCGATAAAGGCTTGCCATTGGTCTGATTGCATGATCTGGCCCCGTGGGGAGATGTCTCATCAGTTAGACCACAGCCGTTCAAAAGCATTCCCACGTTTATCGTTAACATAGCCCATAGCCGTTTTTTTGGTGTCAACTGGCGCACAGACGCTGCGGCCCATACTTGATACAGTGTCGTTTCACCGACCACCAGGACACCGCATGCCCGCTGCCACTTTGACTTTCGATGACGCCACGCTGGCACAGGCGCGCCGTTTCAACCGCCAGCTGGACCGGGCGCCGCGTTTTCGCATCCGCAACCGCCTCATTCCCGTGCTGATCCAGTCCCTGCTGCACCTGTCGCAGCTGACGGGTGCGCGCAAGCTGGCGCGCGCAGGCATCCGCGTCGAACGGCGCGTGGTGCACAATGACGGCGTAAACGTGCCGGTGCGTATCCTGCGCGGCCTGCGTCCGGCGCGCGCCGTGGTGCTCGACTTTCACGGCGGCGGCTGGGTGATCGGCAATGCGCAGATGAACGATGAGCTGAACCTGGCTACCATCGCGGCGTGCGATGTGGCGGTGGTCTCGGTCGACTACCGGCTGGCGCCAGGCGCTACGCTGCAGCAGATGCTGGACGATTGCCTGGCGGCGGCGCGCTGGCTGCTGGAAACCCAGTTTGCGGGCCTGCCCGTGTTCGTGGTGGGCGAGTCGGCCGGCGGCCACCTGGCTGCCGCCACCTTGCTGCGGTTAAAAGAGTGGCCCGATCTGCTGGCGCGCGTCCGGGGCACGGTGCTGTACTACGGCGTATATGACCTGGCCGGCACGCCCAGCGTGCATGCTGCAGGCGCCGATACGCTGGTGCTGCATGGCCCCAGCATGGCCACGTCGATGTGCCTGCTGACGCCTGGTCTCGGTGAGGCGCAGCGGCGGCAAGCGCCGATTTCTCCGCTGTATGGCGACCTGGCCGGCATGCCGCCGGCATTGATGATCGCCGGCGAACGCGACCCGCTGCGCGACGATACCACGCTGATGGCGCAGCGCTGGCGCGAAGTGGCGCCGGTGGAAACGCACCTGGTGCCGGAGGCGCCGCATGGCTTCATTCGGTTCCCCATCGGGATGGCGAAGCAGGTGCAGGCAAGGGCGCACGGGTGGATCAGGGAGCGGATGGAAGGGACAGGGCGTTAGCGTTATTTGAACCCGGAAGCAAAGAGCCGGGGTCGGCCCTTCGCCGTTGGGTGAAATAAAAATCAAGCCTGCGCGCTCAGCTTCACCGCAATCGATTTCCCCGCCGGCACCATGCTTTCCTTGGCATGGTGCGCCAGCGGCAGCAGCGGATTGCACTCGGGGTAGTAGCCGCCGATGCAGCCTGGCGGCACATCGTAGGCCACCAGCCGCAGGCCGCGCACGCAGCGCTCAATGCCGTCCGGGGCCACGCCGTGCACGTCGACCAGCTGTCCTTCCGCGAACCCCAGGCGGATGATGTCGATGGCGTTTACCAGCAGCACGCGCCGCCCGCCATAGATGCCGCGGAAACGGTCATCCTCGTTGTAGATGGTGGTATTGAACTGGCTGTCGCTGCGGATGGTAAACATGCGCAGCACGTCGCCCGCCGGCTGCGCCTGGTCCGGGTCTTCCAGCAGGGTCTCGGGCGTGATGAAGTTGGCCAGGCCGTTCGGTGTTTTCCACACGCGCTGCGAAGCGGGTACCGGGCGGCGAAAACCGCCGGGCTGCCACATGCGGGCATTGAAGTCGTGGAAAATCTCGGGATAGGTCTCGGCGATCGCGTTGCGTACTTCGGCGTAGTCGGATACCCAGGTGTCCCACGGCGCCAGCGCAAACCGTTCGGGCGGCAGCATGGCGCGCGCCAGGGCGGCCACGATGGCCGGCTCCGAGCGCAGCGTGCCGGCGGCCGGTTCGGCGCGGCCGCGCGAGCCGTGCATGCAGCCGGTGCTGTCCTCGACTGACACGGCCTGCTCGCCGCTGGCCTGGCGGTCGATCTCGATGCGGCCCAGGCAGGGCAGCAGGTACGTGACGGCTCCCGGCACCAGATGGCTGCGATTGAGCTTGGTGGCGATCTGCACCGACAGGCGCAGCCTGTTCCAGGCCGGTTCCAGCACGTCGGTGTCGGGCGCGGCGCGCAGGAAATTGCCGCCCAGGCTGATAAATGCTTGCACCGAACCATCGAGCATGCCTTCGCAGGCGGTCACGGTGTTCAAGCCCTTGTCGCGCGGCGGCTCGAAGCCATATTGTTTTTTCAGCTGGTCGAGCGGCGCCAGTTCCGGCTTTTCCGTGATGCCGACCGTGCGCTGGCCCTGCACGTTGGAGTGGCCGCGCACCGGGCAGATGCCGGCGCCCGGCTTGCCGATATTGCCACGCAACAACAGGAAGTTCGACAGCATCTGCACGTTCTGCACGCCGTGGCGGTGCTGGGTCAGGCCCATGCCAAAGATGCCGATCACGCGTTCGGCCCTGGCATAGGTTTCGGCCGCTGTTTCCAGGTCGGCGCGCGCCAGGCCCGATTCGCGTTCGATATCGCGCCACGAGGTGGCGCGCGCGGCATTGGCAAAGTCGCCGAAGCCCGAAGCATGTTCGGCCAGGAAGGCGGCATCGAGCACGCGCGGCGCCCCCGATGTCAGCGCCGCATCGTCGGCCGCGATCACCGCCTTGCACAGGCCCATCAGGGCCGCGCTGTCGCCGCCCGCTTTCACCTGCAGGTACTGGGTGGTGATCTGCGTTTCGGCAGGGGTCAGCATATCGGCTGGCGACTGCGGATTGGCAAAGTGCAGCAGGCCGGTCTCGCGCAGCGGATTGAAGGTGATCACCGGCACGCCACGCTTGCGCGCTTCCTGCAGCTGGTGCAGCATGCGCGGGCTGTTGGTGCCCACATTCTGGCCGAAGAAGAAGATGCAGTCGGTTTCCTCGAAGTCGTCCAGCACCACCGTGCCGATCGGCACGCCGATGGTCTTGGGTAGCGCCACCGAGGTGCTTTCATGGCACATGTTCGAGCTGTCGGGCAGGTTGTTGTTGCCGTACATGCGCGCGGCCAGCTGGTACATATATGACGTTTCCAGCGAGGCGCGCCCGGAGCTGTAGAACACCACGCTTTTCGGATCCATGGGGCGCAGTTGCGCGCCGATCTCGGCGAACGCCGCTTCCCAGCTGGTTTCCTCGTAACAGTCGCTGGCCGGGTTCCAGCGCATCGGCACGGTCAGCCTTCCCACGCTTTCCAGCTCGTGGTCGCTCCAGGTGCGCAGTTCGGCCAGCGTGTGCCGTTTGAAAAAGTCGCTGCCGATTTTCTTGCTGGTGATTTCCCAGGCGGTGGCCTTGGCGCCGCTTTCGCAGAATTCGAACGGGTGCGGATTGGCCGGCTTGGCCCAGGCGCAGCCGACGCAGGCATAGCCATCGGTCTTATTCTGGTGCAACATCAGGCTGCCGCCCTTGAACAGCACGCCTTCGGTCAGCAGCGCCGCGCCCACCTCCTTGACGGACCCCCAGCCGCCGGCAGGGTGAGGATAGGGATCGGGATGGCTCGCTTGCGTCATGGTGGCTCCAGGTTGACTATGGTATTGATTGCAAGGTACGTGCGATTGCGGCAGGGCTCTGTGCTGCGTTTCACCTTCGGGGTAAGATGGCGTATTGGCCAAGAGGAGTATGTGCGTGCGATTGCTGCTGGTGGAAGACGATCCGATGATCGGCGAGAGCCTGGTCGATGGCCTGCGTGGCGAAAGCTATGCGGTGGACTGGGTGCGCGACGGGCGCGAGGCGCAGCTGGCGCTGGATGGCTTTGCCTACGACCTGATGCTGCTCGACCTGGGCCTGCCCGGCATGCAGGGCATGGACGTGCTGCGTGCGGTGCGCAAGCGCGGGGCCGAGCTGCCGGTGCTGATCATCACGGCGCGCGACGGCACGCCGGCCCGCGTCGAAGGGCTGGACGCGGGCGCCGACGACTACCTGGTCAAACCGTTCGACCTCGACGAACTGCTGGCCCGCCTGCGCGCCTTGCTGCGCCGGCGCAGCGGCCATACGCGCTCGCTGATCGAACACGGCGGCCTGGTGCTGGACCTGGCCAGCCATGAAGCGACGTTCGAGGGCGTGCCCGTCAAGCTGGCGCGGCGCGAGTTTTCCGTGCTGCGCGCCTTGCTCGACAGTCCGGGCAAGGTGATCACCAAGAGCCAGTTCGAGGAAAAACTGTACGGCTGGGACAGCGAAGTGGAAAGCAATACCGTCGACGTGTATATCTACCAGCTGCGCAAGAAGTTCGGCGCCGACTTTATCCAGACCGTGCGCGGCGTCGGCTACAAGATCCGGGTGGCGCCATGACCAGCATCCGCCAGCGCCTGCTGCTGGGCCTGTTGGGTGCGACCCTGCTGTGCGTGCTGGGCGCGGGCGCCTCGCTGTACTTCTCGCTGCTGGAAGAGACCAATGAAATCGGCGACCTGCAGCTGCGCCAGCTGGCCGTCGCCGTGCCGAACGAATTCGCGCCCGATACGGCCGACGCTACGCCGCAGGACCCGGAAGAAGCCTATGTGCTGCAATCCTGGGACGCCGCAGGCGCCCTGGTGTATGCGGCCAGCGGCAAGCCGCAGCTGCCGCGCTACCTGCTCGATGGCTATACCCGGATCAAGGTCAACGGCACGCGCTGGCGTATCTACGGCGTGACGCGGCGCGGCCGCTATGTGCAGGTGGCGCAGACCATGACCGTGCGGCGCCATCTGGCTGCCAGCATGGCCTGGCGCGCCGGTTCGCCCCTGCTGGTGTTTGCCGTGCTGCTGGCGCTGATGATGGTGGCGGTGGTGGCGCGCGCCTTGAAACCGCTGGACCGGCTGGCCGACAGCGTGGCCGGGCGCTCGCCCGACGCGCTCACGCCCTTGCCAACGCAGGAAATGCCACCGGAACTGCGGCCCGTGGTGCTGGCCCTGAATGGCCTGATGCAGAAATTCGACGAGGCGATCACGGCGCAGCGCACCTTTGTCGCCGACGCCGCCCACGAACTGCGCTCGCCGCTGACGGCCCTGAAACTGCAGCTGCAGGTGGCCGAGCGCGCCACCAGCGACGCTGCGCGCAGCGCGGCGCTGCGCAAACTGCACGACCGGCTCGATCGCAGCACCCACCTGGTGCGCCAGCTGTTGAGCTTGGCCCGCCACGAAGCGGCGCTGGCGCCCGCCAGGCTGCAGACGGTGGATCTGGGCCAGCTGCTGGCCGGCGCCGTGGCCGACCATGGCGCGCTGGCCGACAGCCGCGAGATCGACCTGGGCGTGGTAGCGCCGGCACAAGTGCTGGTCCAGGGCGATCCGGACGGCCTGCAGGTGTTGCTCAATAACCTGGTCGACAATGCGCTGCGCTACACGCAGGCCGGCGGCACGGTCGACCTGCAGGCGGCGCAGCAGGACGGGCGCGCGCTGCTGCGCGTGCGCGACAACGGCCCCGGCGTGCCGGAACAGCACCGCGTGCGCCTGTTTGACCGCTTCTACCGCCCGGACGGCAACGACGCCTGGGGCTGCGGCCTGGGCCTGTCCATCGTGCGCAATATCGCCGACCACCACCGGGCCGAGATCGAACTGGCCGAAAGCGGGGAAGGGCGGGGACTGTGCGTGACGGTGCGATTTGCGCCGGTCACTGCCACCTGAGCTGTTGTTTCTGATCGGTCAGCCGTGGCGCCGGCAGGCGTCCGGCGTGCTGCCCGTCACGCGGCGGAACATGGCGATGAAGGCCGAGGCGCTGGCGTAGCCGAGGTCAAACGCAATGGTCTCGACCGTCTTTCCCTGTTCCAGCATGGCCATGGCGGCCAGCACGCGCAGGCGCTGGCGCCACTGGGCAAAGCTCATGCCCAGTTCATCCTGGCAGCGCCGCGTGATAGTGCGCTCGGTGCTGTTGCACGCCTGCGCCAGTTCGGCCAGCGTGCGCGTGTCGCCGGGTGCGCTTTCCAGCATCCGCAGCAACCTGGCCAGCAGCGGGTCGCCGGAGGTCGGCAGATAGCTGCCGACGCGGCTGGCGCGCGACAACTGGTCGACCAGCACCTGCAGCAGCCGCTCTTCGTTGGCTTCCTGCGGCAGCGAAGGCGGATGCTGGTGCAGGTGCTCGTGCATGGCGCGCACGAAGGGCGTGACGGCCAGCGCGCACGGTTCGTCCGGCAGTGGCGCGCACAGGCTTTCGCTGACATATAGCGAACTGTGCCAGGCTGCCTGCCGGTTCTGGCCCGTGTGCGGCACATGCGGCGGCAGCCAGATGCCGTATTGCGGCGGCACCAGGTAATGGCGGCCGTCGACCAGCACTTCCACCACGCCGCTCAGCGCATGCACGAATTCGCCCCACGGGTGGCTATGGCTCGGGTAGATGGCCGCCGGCGGCATCTGCGCGCTGCGAAAGCAGATGGCGGCCGGGAGCGCGCTGCTGAAGGGCGCGCGCAAGGTATGCCGGGGGACGGCAGCGATGGCGGTGATGGCAGGGTTGGACATATTGGCCTTCTGGCGCTAGCGGCTGGCGGGTTCTCACTATATCAAGAAAAGCCGCACGCTTCATAATCGCTGCTCTGTCATGTTTTTGAAGGAGTGCCGTGGAAACGCGCAAGGCAATCGATGGCAAGGCCGCCATCGTCATGGCGCTGCTGTGCCTGGTGTGGAGCCTGCAGCAGATAGGCATCAAGGCGACCGCGCACGATATCTCGCCGGTGCTGCAGATTGCGCTGCGCTCCGGCGTGGCCGCCGTGCTGGTGGCGCTGCTGATGCTGTTCAGGCGCGAAAAGCCGGTCGAGCTGGCCGCTTCCTGGCGGCCCGGCCTGCTGGCGGGCGCGCTGTTTGCGCTCGAATATGTGCTGCTGGGCGCGGGCCTGCTGCATACCAGCGCCGCGCATGCGGTGGTGTTCCTGTACACGGGGCCGCTGTTCGTGGCGCTGGGGCTGCATCTGAAACTGCCGGCCGAGCGCCTGGCACCGCTGCAATGGCTGGGCGTGGCGCTGGCCTTTGGCGGCATCGCCGTGGCGTTCGCGCTCGACACGCGGCCGGGCGGCACCGCCGGCATCCACGGCTTGGCTGGAGATTTGCTGTGCCTGGCCGCCGGCGCCGCCTGGGGTGCGACCACGGTGGTGGTGCGCTGCTCCAGCCTGTCGCGCCTGCCCGCCACGCAGGTAGTGCTGTATCAGCTCGGTACCGCCAGCGTGCTGTTGCTGCTGTCCGCCGTCGCGATGGGGCAGACAGTTTTCATTGCCACGCCGGTGGCGGTCGGCAACCTGCTATTCCAGGCGCTGATCGTCTCGTTTGCCAGCCTGCTGGCCTGGTTCCACCTGCTGCGCCAATACCTGGCGTCGCGCCTGGGCGTGTTTTCGTTCCTGACGCCGCTGTTCGGCGTGCTGCTGGGCGCCGCTCTGCTGGACGAACATATCACCGGCAGCTTCGTGCTCGGTGCGGCGCTGGTGCTGGCCGGCATCGTGCTGGTCAGCGGGCATGGCTGGATCAGCGCGGCATGGGCCGCCAGAAAAACCATTAACTGAAGGGAACAGCATGTCCACTTATCCGCACGATGCAGCACGCAAGGCCATCACCGCCCCGGGTTTGCTGGCCTTGCGCCAGGCCGGCCAGAAGATTGCCGCGCTGACCTGCTACGACGCCAGCTTTGCCACGCTGATGGACCGGCGCGGCGTCGAGCTGTTGCTGGTCGGCGATTCGCTGGGCAATGTGGTGCAGGGCAAGGGCACCACCTTGCCAGTGACGCTCGCCGATATCGCCTGGCACACGGCCTGCGTGGCGCGCGGCAACAGCACCGCCTTGCTGGCCGCCGACATGCCGTTCGGCAGCTATGGCACGCCACAGGCCGCCTTTGAGCACGCCGTGATCCTGATGCAGGCCGGCGCGCAGATGGTCAAGCTGGAAGGCGGCGCCTGGCTGGCCGGTACCGTGCGCTTCCTGGCCGAGCGCGGCATTCCCGTGTTTGCCCATCTGGGACTGACGCCGCAATCGGTGCACCAGCTGGGCGGCTTCAAGGTGCAGGGCAGGACGGCGGAGGGCGCGGCGCAGCTGAAAAGCGATGCGCTGGCGCTGCAGGACGCGGGCGCGTCATTGCTGCTGCTCGAAGCGATTCCGGCGCCGCTGGGCGCGGAAGTAACCGCGATGCTGGAGATTCCCACCATCGGCATCGGCGCCGGTCCCGGCTGCTCCGGGCAGATCCTGGTCATGCACGACATGCTCGATGTGTTTCCTGGCAAAAAGGCGCGTTTCGTGCGCAATTTTCTGCAGGGACAGGCCAGCATCGGCGACGCCTTTGGCGCCTATGTGCAGGCGGTCAAAAGCGGAACATTTCCCGCGTCCGAACACTGCTTCTGATGCCAGGGATCAACTGATGCTGTGCGCCATTGCCATCGTCTCGGCCAGCGCCGGCGCCGCCATCGGCCGGGCAATATGGTAGCCCTGCAGATAGTGGCAGCCCATCTCCTGCAAAATGGCCGCCTGCTGCGCCGTTTCCACGCCTTCGGCCACCACTTCCATGCCCAGGCTGGCCCCCATGGCGACGATGGCGGCGGCCAGGTTGCGGCCGCGTTCGTTGTGCTCGATCTGCAGCACGAACGAGCGGTCGATCTTCAGGGTGTCGAGCCGGAAGCGGGCCAGGTAGGCCAGCGAGGAGTAGCCGGTGCCGAAGTCGTCCAGCGACAGGCTCACGCCCAGCGATTTCAAGCGCGACAGCGCCACTTGCACTTTGTCGGTATCGTCGAGCAGCACGCGCTCGGTCAGCTCCACTTCCAGCTGGCGCGCCGGCAGGCCGTGTTCATGGAGCGCGCGCCGCACCTGGTCGGCGAAACCGGGGTCGAGCAGCTGGCGCGCCGACACATTGATGCTGACCACCAGTTCGCGCATGGCGCCTTGCCACTGCGCCAGCTGGCGGCAGGCCGCGTGCAGCACCCAGCTGCCCAGCTCGACGATCAGTTCGCTGTCCTCCGCCACCGGGATAAAACGGTCCGGCGGCACCATGCCCAGCTGAGCGCTGCGCCAGCGCAGCAGCGCCTCGACCTTGCGCAGCTGCCCGCCATCGGCCGTGACGATGGGCTGGTACACCAGTTGCAGTTCGTTCCTGGCGATCGCCAGGCGCAGCGCGCCGTCGATGGTCAGCGCTTCCCGCGCATGCGCCGTCATGGCGTCGTCGAACAGGCGCAAATGGCCGCGGCCCGCTTTCTTGGCCTCGTACATGGCGATATCGGCATTGCGTATCAGCGCGTCGGCGCTGGCGCCGTGCTGCGGATAGCAGGCCACGCCGATGCTGGCCGACACGGCAGTCGTCTGCAGCGGCAGCTCGAATGGCGCGGCCAGCGCTTCGATGATGCGCTGGCCATCGATGCGCGCCCTGGCCGCGCCTGCGCCGGGCAGCACGATAATGAACTCATCGCCGCCAAAGCGCGCCAATACCGCCTGCGCCGATAGCAGCGCCTGCAAGCGCTGGGCGAACTGGCACAGCAGCTGGTCACCCGTTTCATGGCCGAAGGTGTCGTTGATGCGCTTGAAACGGTCGAGGTCGATGAAGAACACGGCGCATTCGCCGTGCGCCGCCGCAGCCCGGCTCACGCAGCGCGCCAGCTCCTGCAGCAGCCCGTGCCGGTTCAGCAAGCCCGTCACCGGATCGTGGTGGGCGGCGCGATATAGCAGCGCGTCCTTTTTTTGCCGCTCGCTGATGTCGAACAGCTGCACCATGCAATAGAGCTGGCTGCTTTCCACATACGGCGACGCGATCATTTCCAGCGGCACCGTGCTGCCATTGCCCAGTTCCACGCTGGCCGTTTCGATAAACGGATAGTGGCCGCTGGCCGCTTCGAAACGGGCAAAGTAATCGGCCACGTCCTGGCGCGTGGCGCGCAGCAGGTGATCGGCCACATGTGTGCCGATCAGGTCGCCGGCGCGCGCATGGCCAAGCAGGTTGGCGCAGCGTTCATTGGCGACCTGGATATAGCCCTTGCGGTCCTGGATCAGGAAGCCGCTGCTGAGGCTGTCGATGGTGTGCACATAGCGGTGGCGGATTTTCTCCTGCACCGCATAAATCAGGCACAGCATGGAGATGGTCTTGATGGCGATCGAATACACAAACCAGTAGCCGTAGTCGGGCGGCAGCCAGTCCTGGGAATTGAGCAGATTGAACGCTCCCCGCACCACCAGCGCCATGCCGAGGAAGCGGTAGCGGTTGCGATGCAGGCTCAGGCGGAACCCCGACCACAGCAGGGCCGTGCCCAGCACGTAGGCCGTCACGATTTCCACGCATTGCTGATCGCCGTTCCACAGCGCATACAAAGCCGGGATGGCCAGGCAGCAGACCAGGGCGACGGGCCGCAGATGGCGCCGGCGCAGCAGGCCGAGAAAATATTCGGTGC
Organism: Janthinobacterium sp.; assembly: GCF_031995485.1. NCBI lineage: Bacteria > Pseudomonadati > Pseudomonadota > Betaproteobacteria > Burkholderiales > Oxalobacteraceae > Janthinobacterium > Janthinobacterium sp. The sequence continues at coordinate 1,371 of NZ_DAMAGB010000018.1, read as the reverse complement.
CGGCCACGAAGCCGGCCACCGCAGCGCATAGCGTGACTGCCGGGAACAAATAGTGGGCCGCCGATTGCGTGCCGAGGTACCAGCCGGCCGTGCCGGCGGTCAGCGCCAGCTGCCCGCCCGCCCACAGCAGCGCATGCCATTCGCTGCGCTGGCGCAGCCAGAGAAACGCCAGCATGGCGATCAGGATGGCGTCTGCCGCAAGCGAGAACAGGATATAAGTGTGTGGTTGCATGCGCGTCGGGATAATCGCTCGGGCGGATATGCCAGGCAGGCGGATGGATGTTAATCCAGAATAAACTATTTTACTCTGAGCAACATATCTTCGGATAGGGGCGCGTGCCGGATCGTGCTTACTATGTGCATGCACGAACCCATGCCGCGCGAAGCACCCGGAATCAGGACCAGCTTGCCTTGCGCGCCATTGCGCAGCAGCAGTTCGCGCTGATGGACCCTTGCCACCGCCTGCATGATCGAAATCCAGGGCCCAGTCCGCCGACAGTGCACGACAACGGCACCCAGCCGAATGGCCAGGGCGCCGAGCCGCGTTATCTGGCCGCGCGCCGCTGCGGCACCCGGCTCGGAAAGTGAATTGATGTTCTATTTGAAACAATGTAAAATTTTTTCATGGCAAGATTTTTGTTTCATATAAAAACATTCCGCGTGTATAAAAAATAACACTGTTTCAACAAAATATTATTGCCGCAGCGACTGTTAGATAATGCCAAAATGGCGCATTTTATTTTCCGTATTTTGCTCTTGTTGCAGCTTAGCAACAGCCTTTTTTGCACGTGAACTGTTTTCTACCGCATGTTGGCAGCGTTCACGGGCATCAAGGCGACCCATGCCGGCCAAGTGGGGCATCGGGTGAATAAGTGATAGTTTTTCGCTGTAAGGCCACGATAGAATATTCAATGTTGCAAATGAGAATCTGATTTCTCATGATCAAATAAATTTAACATTGATATCTGTATGGCCATTGTTGTTCTCCAATTGTCAGCGCGTGTCCATGGGCTGTGGCTGCGTCAGTCGACGCCGCTGCCGCGCCGCGCCGCTGCATTGCCTTGCAGTACAACTGGCAACAATCCTCCCGAATCTCCTGCTGTAATAATGCTGCCTCTGCTGGCCAGCGCGCGTGCCCGCACGCGCCTGTCGCTGGCGTGCGCGTGGAAAAGATGATCTTGAACGCTAAACTACTTCCCCTGACTTTATTGTTGCTGATCCAGAACGCGTACGCCGTCGACCCGCCGAGCGCCGGCAGCCAGTTGCAGCAGATTCCCGTCGCGCCGCAGCTGCCGAAAGCGGCGCCGGCGATCCGGGTGCAGCAGGGCAATGTGCCGGCCGCTGCCGTCGGCGACAGCACCCGCATCAAGG